>CAMCDO010000009.1 GCA_945873585.1 Verrucomicrobia subdivision 6 bacterium
GGGACCAAGAAGGAACCGGCCAAGAAATAACGGGCAGGAGGGGCGATGGAGATCGGCCTGGTTACTGGATTGGGGAACGAAGGAAAGTCCTATGAGGGGACTCGTCACAATTTCGGTTTCGAGGTGGTCGATCGGATCGCAACCCAACATGGGCTCCGATGGGAAAAGTGTCGTTACGCCGAGGCGTGGGCGGCTCGTACCCCGGAAAACCTAATCCTGCTCAAGCCAACGACGATGATGAATGCCTCGGGCGAGGCGATTCAAGCGGCGCTGGCCTGGTGGAAAGTCCCCCAAGAAAAATTTATGGTGATATTAGATGACGTCGACCTGCCTTTGGGAAAGCTTCGCTTACGGGCGGAGGGTTCTACAGGAGGCCATCGTGGGCTTAGCTCGATCGAAACGCTTTTGGGAACGCGGGCTTATCTGCGTTTGCGTGGTGGGGTGGGGCGTCCGGTGGGGGAGCGGGACACGGCGGATCACGTGTTGGAAAAATTTACGCCGGAAGAGCGGCCGTTGGTTGCTCGGATGGTGGATGCGGCCGCGGAGGCTGTGGGGGCTTGGAGGCAAGGAGGCTGGGAGGCCGCTTTGCCGCTGGGCAACCGGAAAGTAGAAATATGAAAACATACGACCTGTTGGTGATTTTAGATTTAGGGGGCAAAGAGGAATCTCTGCCTGAGGTGTTGGCACAAGTTGAGGGTGAGGTGAAAGCGGTGGGTGGGAAAGTCACCCGGACCCAAAAAATGGAACGCCGAAAATTCGAGTATGTGGCGGGCGATCTTGAGTCGGGATTCTACGCGAACCTGACTTGCGAATTACCTCCTGAATCGATTGTGAAGCTGCGAGGGAAGTTGGCCCTTTGTGCGCCAGTTTACCGATATCTTCTGGTTTCGATCTCGGCGAAGGAGCTGGCTCGACAGAAGCAGGCGCCGGCGGAAGTTGCAGTTTAAGGAGAGTGTCGTGGCCAGCCTGAATAAAGTACTTTTGATGGGGAACCTGACGAGGGATCCCGAGGTGAGGCATACGCCGAAGGGGACGGCGGTGGGGGATTTGGCGATGGCGATCAACATGACGTACAAGGCACAGGACGGGACGGAGAAGGAGGAAGTTTGCTATGTGGATGTGGTGGTCTGGGGGCGGCAAGCGGAAACGTGTCGGGATTATTTGACGAAGGGGGCACCCGTTTTTGTGGAAGGGCGTCTGCAGTTGGATCAGTGGGAGGGACCTGAGGGGGAAAAGAAGAGCCGGATGCGGGTACGAGCGGATCGGGTACAGTTTCTTTCGCGGAGCGGTGGCGGTGGGGGTGGGGGTGGTGGAGCGCGTGGGCCGCGGAGTAGTGATGGAGGTGGAGCGCCGAGCGAAGGGGGAGCCCCCAAGCAAGCGAGTCCGCCCCGTGATCTTCCCGAAGACGACGTACCTTTCTAAACAAAAACAAAAAGAAATAGGAGAACCAGAAGCATGAACATTGAAGTGATTTTAAAAGGGCCAGTAAAGGGATTGGGAGCGGAAGCGGATATGGTCAAGGTACGTCCTGGCTATGCGAGGAACTTTTTATTTCCCAAGGGGTTGGCGACGCCGCTGAATGCGGGAAGCCGACGGCAAGTGGAGTCGTTGAAGAAGAAGCGGGGAGAGCGGGAAGCGGCTGAGGCGGCGGCGGCCCAAGAGAAATGTGGCAAGCTGGCACGGTTGATATTGGCTTTCGAGCTGAAGCAAGCGCAGGAAGGGGCAGAAAAGCTTTTCGGAGCGATCACGGCGGCGGAGATTGCGGCGGCCTTGGTAGAAAAAGGTTTCGAAGTGGATCGCCGAGATATTTCGCATGCCAAGGCGATTAATCAGGTAGGGGAGCATGAGGTGGTGGTGGATCTAGGTTATTCGATTAAAGCGACGATCAAAATCAAGGTGACCGGGAATACGGATGAGAACTTTGAGAGAGCGTCGAAAACGAAGCGGCCCCGCAAAGCGGCTGTTTCGGCTGAAGCTAAAGAAGAAAAGTCGGAATAACCATTTTCAAGTTATTGCTCATCAATGAGTAATAACTCGTGTAACTGGTTATAGACAACTGCTTATAGTTAGCTATTTACGTAGTTTACCGTGAAAAAATCGGACATGGCAACGGGTGTGCTCATTGGGGGTTCTTTTGGACCTCGTGGAGGGGGTCTGCCCTTGGCTTTTCTGGTTTTAGTTGGGTTGGGATTGGGCGGAGTTGCGGCGCAGGAACCAACGCCGACGGGGGTGCCTGGTCAGACGAAGCAGAAGCAGTATGTGCCCTCTCCTTCTTCATCGGAAAAGTCGGCGACGGGGCAGATTCGAATTTTAGAGATCGAGTACTCCTGTAAGAGGAGTGATGTCACGCTGAACGAGGAAAAATTGCGACAAAACATGAGAAGCAACAAGGGTGGGGTGTACTCCCAACAGGTGGTGGACGGAGATATTGAGAGTCTCTATCAGACGGGAGATTACACCAATGTACAAATTGTAACTTCGCAAGTGACGGTTGATGGGGAGCAGGGGGTGCGTCTGAGTGTGATGATCGATCCAAAAGTGCGAGTTTCGGCGGTGGAAGTAAAAAGGAAGCGGGCGGATGGTGGCTTGGATGATGAACTTTCGGTGGATAAGGATGATTTGCTCGACCTTAAATTGAAGGCACTGACAGCGAATGATGCAAAGGGGGCGGCGGCGCTTGCGAATGCTTTTACTCCAAAGGAAACGGTGACGAAGGCGGGAGATATTTTGAGTGAGGAGCGGATGCAGCGAGATGCCTTCGCCATGGAGGATTTTTACCGAGATAAGGGGTACAAGGACGTGAAGATCAAATACAAGGAAGTAGATGTGAAGGGGGAGGAAGCGAAAGTTGTCTTTGAAATCGAAGAGGGAATCCGAGGATTTATTAGTAAGATCCGATTTATCGGGAATCAAGCGGTGGAGACGAAAGACCTAGAGAAGGTGGTAAAGCTAAAGCCAAAGGCATGGTGGCAGCTTTTTAGTAAATCAGATCGATTTGAGGAACTCGCCATGAAAGACGATTTGGCACGCTTAAAGAATCTCTATCTGAATCAGGGGTATATCGACGCAAAGATTGATGGACAGGTGGACTTACCAAGGAGCATGAAGAACAAGGAAGCGCAGGCGGATGGGACGGCGCCGCGCGGGGAGGATTTTGATCCTGATGAAATTCCTGCGGAAGATCTGACTCTGACCTACCGAATTGAGGAAGGGCGGCAGTATCGAGTGGGATCCGTCTCGGTTGAGGGGAATACATTCTTTTCGACCGACGACCTGATGAATGAGCTGACCCTGAAATCGAAAATGGTGGAAATCTTTGATCAGATTGATTTAAAGATGGTCAAGGCGGATGGGTTACAAGAAGGTGAAATCTATTCGGTGAACTCTCTGCAGGCCTCGATCGAAACGCTGCAAAATAAGTATGGTCGGCGTGGTTTCCGTGAAGCGCGGATCGAATATCGGATGGTGCCGAATGTGGAGACGGGGCGAATCGATGTTGGGTTTACGGTGAAGGAGGGGGAGAAGTTTTACGTCGATAAAATAGAAATTCAGGGAAATACCGTAACCAAGGATAAAGTCATTCGGCGTGAAATTGATTTAGCGCCTGGGGAGGTGTTTGACACGGTTCGAGAAAAGGCGAGTAAACAGAAACTGGAGGGTTTGAACTATTTCTCGAAGGTGGAGACGTATGCGGAGGAGACGGACGTACCGAATCGGCAGAAGTTAATTGTGAAGGTAGAGGAGAAGCCGACGGGAGAAGTTAGTTTCGGGGCTGGATTTAGTTCGGTCGAGTTGCTCACGGGTAATATTACTTTGGGAGAAAAGAATTTCGATCTGGCGAAGATCTTCGAGAGTTTCCCTCCGCGGGGTGGCGGGCAGAAGGTGCGCTTGCAGGCCTCGATCGGTTTCCGTTCCCAGAACCTGAACCTTTCGTTTACGGAGCCTTGGTTCTTGGATAAGCCCCTGCGCTTGGATGCGGGGGCTTACTACAATGGAGCCTCTTACTTGAGTGAATTCTATAACCAGAAGAACTACGGGGCGTTTACGGGCTTGAGTCGGCGGTTGGGGGATGACTTCCCGTTAAACAAGTGGTCCACAGGAATTACCTATCGGCCAGAATTTTACGATATTACAGATTTGCAATCCACGGCGCCCCCTTATTTTCAGGCTTCGACGGGGGACACATTTAAATCCTCTCTGCGGGGTTCTTTGACCTACGACGGGCGAGACAGTTACATGCTGGCGCGGTCGGGGCAGTATTTTGAACTAGGGGCGGAAGGAGCGGGAGGTCCGCTTCTGGGCAGCGAAAATATTTGGAAGATCAAAGCGGAGTACAGGTTCTACTACACGCTATGGAAAGAGAAGGACGTGATTTTCTCGGCGCGTGCTTTGGTGGGGTTGGTCGATGGCTATAAAAGTACAGCGTATGTGCCCGTCTGGGATCAGCTCTTTGCGGGGGGATCGGGTTCGATTCGAGGTTTCGATCCATCGTTGGGTAGTACGGTAAACGGGGGATCGGTGGGTCCGAAGCAGAACGGGCAACCGGTGGGAGGGAGCACGCAGGGAACTTACCAAGCGGAGATCACGGGTCCTTTCCCCATTTTGGAGAATCGAGTCCGATGGGCGGCTTTTTGTGACGGTGGTTTCGTGAACGAGAACGTCTTTGATTTCCAGCCCAAGACCTACAATAACACTCAGTCGATGATGGTGAATGGTGTGCAAACGGATTATAACGGGGTGAACGGGGGATTTCAGATTGGTGCGGGGGTGGGGATTCGAATGGATATCGGCATAGGACCAATGAAGTTTGATATTGGTGTCCCTGTGATGACAGGGGATTCGAGCAATGGGGGTGGCTTGGGCGCGTTCAAAATGTACTTTGACGGCGGGTACCAGTTTTAACTAAGCTTTATGCCAATGAAATCAATCCTAACTCGTATTGGCCAAGGTGCGCTTGCACTGGCTTTCCTCTCCGTCGCTTCGGTAGCAACTGCGCAGGACTTCACAAAAGTCGCAGTAGTCGATTACAACGCAATTTTAAAGGAGTACTACAAGGCGAAGGATTCGCAAAAGCAGATGGAAGAGTTAGCGGGTGGGTACCAAAAGGAGCGGAACGATCGTGAAGCTGCGCTGAAGACTTTGGTTGAGGGGATTAACGCCCTGCAAAAAGATATGCAAGATCCTGCGATTTCCGATGCTAAGAAAAAAGAGAAGGAGAATCAGTTGAAGTCCAAGGGGGAAGAAGGGCAGGTGAAGCAGCGGGAGATGATGGCTTTCGGACAGACCGCCTCGAAAATTCTTGAAGATAAGCGTCAGCGTTTGACTACAGAATTGACCGAAGAGGTAAACAAGGCCTTGGCGACGGTGGCGAAGAACAAATACAACATGGTATTTGTGAAGCCCCAAGTTCCGAGCCCTGGGGCTTTGATCTTTTCTGAGGGAATGGACGATGTGACTCAGCAGATTCTGGGCATCTTGAACAAGGACGCTCCCTCTGGGTCGAAAAAAGAAGAGAAGAAGTAGTTCGGTCTGGGGGACTGAGTGCTATGAGTTCCACGCGGAGCGTGGGTGAACTCGCCGAGTTGGTGGGCGGAGTGGTTGAAGGGGATGGAACATGCCTAATTCGTGGGGTAGCTGATTTAGTAGGGGCGGATTTCGAGGAGATTTCTTTTTTTGCCCATCCTCGCTACGAAAGTGCGGCGAGGCAGACGAAGGCTGGGGCCTTGGTGGTGGGTCCGACTGCTCCTAAAAATCTAGGTAAGGTACGAATTCGAGTTGCGAATCCTTCTGCGGCCTTTACCAAAATTGCGGCACTTTTCGCGCCCCCACCGGCGGAGCCGATTATGGGAATCCATCCCACGGCGATTGTGGCTAAGGGAGTGGTGCTAGGGAAAGGGGTAGGGATTGGTGCTTATGTGGTGATTGAAGAGGGGGTGGAGATTGGGGAGAGGACGCAGATTCGAGCGGGGGTGTATGTGGGGAGGCAGGTGAAGATTGGGGCGGAGTGTGTTTTGCATCCGAGAGTTTATTTAGGAGAGCGATGTGTAATTGGGAATCGGGTGGTGTTACATGCGGGGGCGGTAGTGGGGGCAGATGGGTTTGGATACGAGATGAAAGAGGGGAAGCACGTGAAGATTCCGCAGTTGGGATATGTGCAGATTGACGATGATGCAGAGATTGGGGCGAACACGACGATTGATCGCGGGCGTTTTGCCAGGACTCATATTGGGGAGGGAGCAAAAATCGATAATTTAGTGATGATTGCGCACAATTGTGTGGTGGGTCCGCATAGTGTGATTGTGGCGCAGAGTGGGCTTTCGGGTAGCACCACGATGGGACATCACGTGGTGATTGCGGGGCATGTGGGGACGGTGGGGCATTTGCATTTGGGGGATGGGTCTATTATTACGGCTAAGGCTGGGGTAACGAAGGATGTGCCTGCGGGGCAGACTTGGCGGGGGGCTCCGGCGCGTCCGATTAAGGAGCAGATGGAGATGGAAGCACACATGCAGCAGTTGCCGCAGTTAGCGAAACGGGTAAAGGCTTTGGAGGAAAAGAGCGGGACGAAGAAGGCGGGAGCGGGTAACAAAGCGAAGAAAAAATAGAAAGACGCTTAGGGGGTGGAGCGGAGGCGGGTCTGGAGGCGGCGCATGGTGAGCGCGCCGTCAGGGGTGGAGTCGCGGTAGCCCGCAAGATGGAGGAGACCATGAATAATGTAGGTGAGGAGCTCTTGGCGTAGGGTGAGTCGGTGAGCCCGATGGTTGGCGGCGGCGACGGCGGGGCAGACAATGATTTCTCCGTGGGGAAAGGCGAGGACATCGGCAGGGGAAGGGTCGCGGAGGTGGATCTGGTGGAGGCGTCCACTCTCGCGGGCGGAGACGAGGATGATGCCGATCTCAGCAGGAAGACGAGATCGGCGCGCCGCGGGGAGGCGCGCGAGGGCCCGTTCAACCTTGCGACGGAAGAACGGCAGGGCCAGTGGGTAACGCCGTTGGCGATTGGTCCAGTGGATGGGGATGGTTTTTTTGAGCACGGCGGTCTCGAGGGTAACGGATGCGTGGGCGAAGGATACTCTCGAGGGAGGAGGCTATGGCGCGGCGGGCGGTGCGCCACTCGGTTTCGGTGAGGCCGCTGGAGTCCCAGTGCCCTTCTTTGGCGCGATCGGCAAAAAGTTTTTCGACTAACTTCTCGGCGTCTCCTGGGGTGGGTTTATCCATGGCGCGGGAGGCGGATTCGACTGCGTCGGCGAGGGAGAGGAGAGCGGTTTCGGAGGATTGGGGGATGGGACCGAGATAGCGGAAGGAGGAGTCGTCGACGGAAGGGATGTCGTCATCGCGGAGACGGAGGATTTTTCCGCCAGTGCGAGCATCTTTTTCCTGCTGGAGAGCGCGTTGGTAAAAGTACCAGACGAGAGTGGCACCGTGGTGTTCGCGAATACCTTCGCGGAGGCGGCGGGGGAGGCGATGTTTGCGGGCAAGGGCGACACCGTCTTTGACGTGGGCGAGGATGATGAGGGCGCTCATGGAGGGGGTGAGGTTGGCGTGAGGATCGGGGTCGGTGGGGTTGAGGTTCTCGGTGAAATACTCGGGTTTCTCGAGTTTTCCAATGTCGTGATAGAGGGCCATGGCGCGACAGGCACGCGGGTTGGCAGAGCGGGAGGCACTGGCGGCGGCTTCGGCGAGGTGACCGACGAGAATACTATGGAGGTAGGTTCCTGGAGCTTCGAGGGCGAGGCGACGAAGGATGGGGTGGTCGAGGCTGGTGAGTTCGAGCCAGGAAAGATCGGTGGTGCGGTCGAAAGCGGATTCGAGGATAGGAAAGAGTGCGCCGACGAGGATGGCGCCGAGAAGGCCGAGGGCGGCGGCGGAAAGGGCTTCGGTGAGGATGAGTTCGCGAGTGATGGAGAAGTTGGTGCCAGCGGAGAGGACGGTGGAGAGAAGGGCGACGAGGCCGATGCCAGCGCCTGCGCGGAGAAGGTCGGAACGGCGATAGAGTTTCTGAGAAAATAGGATGGCGGCGATACCCGTAATGACGGAGGAGACGAGGTATCGACCATCGGGTTGGAGGAGAAAGAACTCTCCCATGCCGAGAAGAACGACAAGGAGTAGGCCAGCGCGCGGACTGACTAGGGTGGTGAGGACAAGAGCAGCGAGGGCGGGGGGGATGAGGTAGGAGCCTGCTGCGAAGGAGAAGCGTGGGGCGATTTTGAGAAGGATAAGAATAAAAGCGAAGTTACCGATGAGGGTGAGAAGGAAGAGGGCGAGGAGACGATTGCGGATAAGGGTTTCGGGGAGCACGACAGAGAGGATGAGAGGAAGAACGAGGGCGATGAAGGTTGCGGCGATCCAAGCGGAAGGACCGGAGCCTGCAGGGGTGAAGAGGGAGAGGCCATAAGCGGCGGCGGCGGTGAAAAGAAAAAGAGCGAAACGAATTCGGCGATCGGACTCGAGGCGGTTTTCGGTGGCGCCTCGACCCGCGAAGGGCTCGGCGGCGCTCACAAGGTGAGGCTGGTCTGCCGAGCTCCGCGATGGTCCTTGTAGGCCCGAACGATCTTACCAACGAGTTCGTGGCGGATTACGTCGGTGTCTTGGAAGTGTACGAAGCCGATTCCCTCGACGGGGGTAAGGGCTTGAACGGCCTCGATGAGGCCTGATTTGCGGCTATGGGGGAGATCGATTTGGGTAGGATCACCAGTGACGATGCATTTGGATTCGGGTCCGAGGCGGGTGAGGAACATGAACATCTGTTCGGTGGTGGCGTTTTGTCCTTCGTCGAGAATGACGAAGGCGCCGTTGAGAGTACGACCGCGCATGTAGGCGAGAGGGGCGATCTCGAGGATTCCCTTGTCCATCATCTTTTGGATTTCTTCGACATCGAGCATATCGTGGAGGGCGTCGTAGAGGGGGCGGAGGTAAGGGAAAATCTTTTCTTGAAGATCTCCCGGGAGGAAGCCGAGGGCTTCGCCTGCTTCGACGGCGGGGCGGGTAAGGATGATACGGCTAATTTTATCGGATTTGAGGTAGGAAATGGCCAAGGCCATGGCGAGGTAGGTTTTGCCGGTGCCGGCGGGGCCGATTCCGAAGGTGAGATCGTGGTGGCGAATGGTGTCGACGTAGGCTTTTTGAAGGAAGGTCTTTGGGAGGATAGCGGGTTTTTTTGCGGAGACCTGAATTCGGCATGACCAGATGCTTTCGAGGTTTTTACCTTCGCCGCGGTGGACGGCTTGGAGGGCGTAGCGAAATTCATGACGTCGAACGCGGAGTCCGTGTTGGTGGGCGAGGTGGAGTTGACGGAAAAGTTCTTGGGCTAAGAGGACGGCGGGTTCGGGGCCTTCGATTTTGAGGATGGCATCGCGGGAGATGAGTTTGACGCCGAGGAGGGTCTCAGTTTCGCGAAGGAGGGATTCGTCGGCAGCGTAGAGATCGGAGAGGGCCCGTGCGTTATCGAAAGTGAGAATCTGTTCGCTCATCGCCTTTTGGTATTACTAGGGAGGAAGGAGGAGGGGGGAAGCACGATTATGTGACAAGTTAGCGAAGGATGGAGTCGAGGGAGGCGGTGGCTCGTTTGAGTGAGGAGAGGGTTTCGCCGACGGTGCGTTCGGCGCCTTTTGGGTTGAGGGGGAGGGGAAGACCGGGTTCGAGAGAAGTGACGAGGGCGCAGATACGATCGTTTACCATGATGCCGAGGAATTCACCACCGAGGGTAAGGACCCAATCCCCCGAGCTTGGGGCGTATTCGCCTTGGAGTCGATTGAGGAAGCGGGAATCCATTTCGAGGTAGCCAGGCAAGTTGGGGGCGAGGCGGAAGGTGCATTCGCCGTAAGATTCGCCGTTGGGGTGGAGGAGTAGACTTTTGGAAAATCGGAAGGGATCGGTGGCGAGGCGGTAAGTGGAGGAAGCGATACGGTTGGTTTCGGCAGGATCGACGGGCGCGAGGAGAAGACGAGGATCGCCTTGTTTGAGGGCGTAGAGGGAAGGGACGGGTTGAGGAAAGTTGGATGGGGGCGGGAGGGTGAGACTGCCGGTGAGGGAACTCCAGGTGCCTTGGGCGTCGCCGAGGGTAAAGGGAGTTTGCGAAAGGGGGATCAGGGCGACGGTGCGGGAGCCATCGGTGAGCAGAATCGATTTTGATTCGCGGCGACGGGGGGAAGTGTTTTGGGCGGAGGGGCGTTCGGCAAGGAGGAGGACAGTGGCGCGGCGGGCAAGGAAGTCGGCGTAGAGTGCGTTGGGGGCGACGGGGCGATATTCGCGGATTTCTTTAGTAATCTCGCCGTTTTTTTCTGCGAGTTGGGTGACTCCTTTAGAAAGGGATTGGTTTTGTTCGAGGAGCTTCTTTTTTTCGTCTTCGGCGGTGCGCAGGGTGGCTTCGGTGAAGCGGGAACGCTCTTCGGCGCTACGAGCGACGAGGTTAGCGGAGGCGACTTGGGCTCGAAGGGTGGCGGTTTCGGATTTGAGTTTTTCCTCGGTTTGGCGGAGGGTGGCGGCTTCGCTGCGGGCGGATTCAAGGGCGGCGCGAGTGCGTTCTGCTTCGAGGCCTGCTTGTTGGGTGAGGCGGAGGGATTCTTGTTCTTTCTTCTGGAGACGTTCGGAGAGCTCGGTGGTGCGAGCGCGGGCTTGATCGAGGATGGTAGCGCGGGTGGTGGATTCGGCTTGAGTGGAGGTAAGGTCGCGGGCGAGTTTTTCGCGGTTGGCGCGTTCTTCTTCGAGGGTGAGGCGGAGGGCGGCGACGACGTCTTCGCGGGCGGAGGTGGGTTGGCTGGCGAGAGGAAGAGGGGGCGGAGGGAGTTCGTTTTTATCCCAGCGGGTGAGGGCGAGAAGATTGAGGAGTAGGAAATCGCAGAGGATTAGGAGGAGGGTTTTATTCATGGCGAAAGCGTCGGCGGGCGGGGCCTCGCGGGTTCACGGGTTTAGGATTTTTGCGGGGGAAGCAGGAGGCGCTGTTTGAGGGCGCGGACATGGAAGATTTTAACGATGGCGACGCAGGCGATACCGAAGAGGTTGGAGGCGTAGGCGGCAAGGAGGCTGGGTTGGATAACGCCGATGACTTGGAGGACGAGAGCGGTGGCGGTGCCAGCGATTCCGACGTAAAGACCTGCATCAAAAAGATTGTCCTCATTTTCAAGGAGGCGAAGTTTGAGATTAGGATCGCCGGGGCCGTTTTCGATTTGTTGGATGCGGCGGAGGCAGATTCGATAGACGGTGATTTGCAGGCCAAGAAAGATGGCGAGGGTGATAAGATTAGTGGGATCCATGGCACTCCTAGGGTGAGATTGGATTGTAGTGGATGGGGCGGGATGGGCGAGACTCAATCGATATTTTGGATAGGGGCGCGGGTGGAGAAGGGCGGGTTCGAGGAGGGTACCGAGTAGGATGGCGAGGAGGGTGGCTTGGGCAAGGCGTGGGGCGGGGCGCCAAGGGCCTGGGCTGGTGGGGGCAAGACCTGGAAGGAGTTGCCAGAGGGCGGCGATAAGAAACCAAGAACCTGAAAGGAGAAGGACAAGGCGAAAAATGAGAAGGGGTTTTTCAAAGTGAAGGAGGGCGGGAATCCAGGAAGTGGGGAGGGGAATGGAGCTGGAGAGGGTGGGGACGTGGCGGGAGACGAGAAGTTGGACGGAGCCGCGGCCTGAGGCGATGGCGGTGGAGAGAGGGCTCCAAGGTTGAGTGGTGGGGAGAGGTAGGAGGGGGAGGAGGTCGGCGGGGTTGGTCCAGAGGGCGGCGGTGAGGAGGAGGTCGGCGGGCTCGGAGGGGGTGCGGATTTGTTCGGAAAGCCAGAGGAGGGTGGGGAGGGATTGGATGGTGCCGAGGATTTCTCGGAGGGAATCGTAGTCGTAGCGGCGGCTGAGGGAGAGGAGGGCGAGGAGTGTGGGTTGAAGGGGGCGAAGAGATTGTTCTTGGAGGGAATCGGTGGCGGATGTTTTTATTTCGCTGGCGACGGGGGGAGAAAAAGCGGCGGTATCAAGAAGGTGAGCTGTGAGTAGAAGGATGGCTTCGAGGGGTTGGCCTCCTGGGCTTGTGGCGGGCAGAAGTGGTGGGAGTGGAGGAAGGGAAAGAGTATCGAGAAGAGTTTGGACGCCGGGCGAGGGATTGGAGCGGAGGTTTTGGCGAAGGCGAAGACGAACTGATTCACGAAGAAGGAGAGTGAGCGTGGGCGGAGGTGAGGAGGCAGTAGTTTCGAAGGCGAGGCCGGAGGTGGCGAGGATGAGTTCGAGGCGGGGATCGCGGGTACCGAGTGAGGCGAGATCGGGGCGGGAGGAGAGGAGAGTGCGGGCGGACTGGAGAACGGTGTCGCTTTCGGGGAGGTGGATGGATTGAGCGAGGAGGGCGAGGCGAAGGCCAGCGCCGAGGTGTTCGGAATTGAGAAGAGAGGCGGCGAGTTCGGTGAGGGAGGTGGTACCTTGGCCAGCGGCGATGAGGAGACGCTCGTCGATGGCTTGGAAGCGGACGGGGAGGATGGCCGCAGTGAGGAGGGCGGCGAGGCCGAGGACGAGATTGAGGAGGGGAGGAGGTTTCAGGCGGAGAATCGGGGGAGGGATGGGTTGATGCGGGTAAAGATTTCCCATGGGATGGTATCGGCTTCACGGGCGAGGTCGGTGGCGGTGCGGGTGAGTTGACCCGACTGGCCGAGCCAAACGACTTCGTTAGCGCGGCGAGGATTAGGCACGCGGCTAACGTCGAGCAGAGTCATATCCATGGTGACGCGACCAAGGATTGGGCAAAGGCGACCTTGGACGAGGGCGTGACCGCGATTGGAAAGGGAGCGGGGCAGACCGTGGGCGTAGCCTGTGGCGACGGTAGCGACGCGAAGATTGCGGGGGGCGCGGAAGGAGGCGCCGTAGCTGATGGTTTCTCCGCGAGCTACGGAGCGGACAAGGAGGATGCGGGATTTCCAGGCAAGAACGGGTTGGAGGGGCTGAGAGGAGCGGGCGGTGGGGTGGATGCCGTAAAGGGCGAGACCTGGGCGAGCGTGGGTAGGGGAAAAGGAAGTGGTTTGGAAACAGGCGGCGGAGTTGGCCCAGTGGTGGGGGAGATTCTTGGGTAAGAGGAAGGCGGATTTTAACTGGCGGCGGGTAAAGGCGGGATTGGAATCGGCACAGGCGAGGTGGGTTAAGGTTCCGACGAGATCGAGGGATGGTTGTTGGGCGATAAAGAAAAGGAGTTTTAAAAATTCCTGCGGGGTGGCCCCGAGGCGGTTCATGCCGGTATCGAGTTTAGCTTGGACGAGGGCGATGGTCTTGGCTCGGGTGGCGGCGCGGGCGAGCTCGTGGGCTTCGGTGAGGGAGGAGAGGGTGATGGTGAGGCGATGTTGCAGAGCGCAGGGGAATTCGGCAGCGAGAGTGGAGCCGAGAAGGAGAATGGGTTGGCGGATTCCAGCGCCGCGGAGTTGGGCGCCCTCGGATACAAAAGCGACGGCGAACTCTTCGCATCCAGCCTTGGCGAGGGCCCGAGTGATGGGGATGAGACCGTGACCGTAGGCGTTATCTTTAACGACGGCGAGAATCTGGGTTTTGGGAGGGAGAGAACGGCGTACCATGCGGAGGTTGTGGCGGAGGGCAGGAAAAGAAATCTCGCACCAGGTGCGGACGTCACCGGGAATTTTCATAGGATGAGGATAAGGGGTGGGAGAGGGGGGTGAGAGCCTTAAAATGTGGTGGTGGGGTAGTTTTATTTTGTGGCCATGGTGGGGCGGAGATGGATGGGTTCGAGGGAGAGATCAGGCTCGAGTTCGTGGGTTTGGAGGTAAGAGGCGAGGTCGGTGGCGTGGGTGGATATCTTTTTGTCGACGCCGGGGAGGGCGTCGGGGGTGACGGCAAGAGTGCAGCGGGTGAGGAGAGAGTGAAGGGAGGTAGCTGGGTGGACTTGGGTTGGTGTTTGGAGTTTTCCCATGGAGTAGAAGGTGGCAAAGATGTCGCCCCGGCGGGCATCGGAGAAAATACCGAGAAGAGGAGTGTCGGGATAGTGGTAGGCGATGGCGCTGGTGCTACGGACAGGGAGGACGGGACAGCGCCAGGAGGCGGCCATGCCGTGGGCGGAGGCGATGGCGGAGCGAATTCCTGAAAAAGAGCCTGGTCCTACTCCGACAAGAATTTGTGAAGGGGCTGGTGGGTTGGGCAGAAGAGTTTGTAGAGAGGGGACAAGAGTAGCGGCGACGGTCCCCAGGAGAGTGCCTGAGGCAATGGCTTGGCCTTGTTGGGTAAAAACCCAGGAGGCGGGAGAGGTTGAAGCTTCAAGAATGAGACGGGTCATAAAAAAGGCTCGGGCAAGGAAGGTAGAGAGGGGAGGAGAATATTAGGGGGTGGAGTGTGGGTCGGATTCGGAGAGAATGGGGACGGGTTGGCCATCGGGTTGGAAGTCGAGACCGGGACCGCCACCTCGGATGAGGCGGATGAGGAATGTTCCGTACTGAAATTTGAGCTTAGCGAGGACGGGAATGCGGCGAGCATCGTCGGTCATCCAGAGTTTGAGCCAGCCTTGGTGGCGGGTGGAAGGGCCGAAGGGTTGGCCGAGGATTTCGATGAGGGGGCGTGGGGGATCGTCTTCGATTTGGAGAGTACCGATTTGTTGGCAGGTCATTTTCGAAAAGAGGGGTTCCTTGTTCTCGAGAACATTCCAGGTAATGGATTCTCCTGCTTTCCATGGGTACGTGCGAACATGGTAGAGCATGGAACCGAAGTCTTCAGCGGGACCGTCGGGTAGATCAAAGTTTTCCTCGGGTTTACCTGGGGCTGGGAAGAATCGGCCAAGTTTGACGGAGTAGTCGGGCAGGGTTCGGCGTTGGCGGACGTTGCCGCCTTCGCTGCGGTCCTGGATATATTCGAGAGTACGCCAAGGTTGCAGTTGGGTGAGAGAGGTGAGGCGGCTGCGAATGGGGAAAAAGGCTTCGATGGGACCACGGGAGCGGAGATAAAGTTCAAATCGTTCTACCCCTTCGCGTTTGGGTTCTTTTTTTGCGGTGAAGATGGCTTCGGCCGCATCGAGGGGACCGTACTCGATGAGGTAAATGAGTTTCTCTCCATCAGGCCAGGGGGAAACGGGTAAAGTTTGACTCAGGCCGGTGGAGAGAGTGAGGAGAGTGAGAAGCAAGTGGGAGCTGCGCATGGGGTTAAGTTAGTAAGGGCTTTTTTGAGTAAGAAAGTTGGGGGAGTACTCGGTGGGGTCGTAGGAGCGGTTCCAGAGGGGCGAGGTGGACCCTGAGAGAGGGGGGATGAGCCATTCCCAGAGTCCTCGGACCGACCTTCCTTTTTTCGATTCGTCTTGTTCAAAACGCAGATGAGAGGCGGAGGCGGAGTGGTGGTCGATGATGCGCACCCCTGCTTTTTGGAAGGAGTGGAGAACAGCGCGGTTTAGTTCGACGAGGGCACGATCCTTCCAAAGAGTGGAAGGCCGAGAGGTATCGAGACGGAGGCGGCGAGCAACATCTGGGAGAAGGTTGTAGCGATTTTCATCGGCAAAGTTCCGAGTTCCAATTTCGGTTTCCATATACCAACCACTGAAGGGCGCGGCGGGAAAGCTGATGCCTCCGATTTCGAGTTTCATATTGGAAACAACAGGGAGCGCGACCCAGCGAAGCCGGAGGGAGTTGAGGCAGGGGGAGTCGGGATGGCGGATGGAGACTTCTCGGGTGACTTTTTTTGGTGGTGGAAAAAGTCGGGGTTTTTTTTCAGGCAGAGAGATAACGATGGGGAGGAGATCGAAGGGGGTGCGCTTTTTTGGTGGGGTCCACCCTAGGTGAAGGCAGAGGTCGGTGAAATCGGCCTCGGCAGGATCGCCGAGGATTTGCTTTTTATTTATTCGGTAGCCGGCGTATCGGCTGAGTTGGTAGTTCCAGATTCGGGGGCCGCGCCCTTTTGAATCGGCGGGCGGGAATACGGTGACGGTGGAGCGGATGTCGCCGTGATGGGTGGCGTGTTTTAGGTGCTGAAGGCAACCGTGATAGATGTCCTCTTCGCTAGAAGCGTGGCGCTGATCGAGAACATCTAGTTTGGACCAGAAAAAGCGACCGACGCAACGGACGCTGTTGCGCCAAGCGAGCCGGCATCCATAGGTGAGTTCGGGGAGAGTGAGTTGGTAGGTGCCTGATTTGGTGATTTGGGCCTGGGCTTGTTGGATGCGGGAAGCCGCGATAGTGGGGGCTTCTTTTTCAGACTGGAGCAGTTGAAAAAAAGCTTTGGCGGAGTGGGTGAGGGGGATCGGTTTTTTGCGGCCGGTGAGGCGAAGCCGCTCGGATAAGGCGAGAAAAGGGCAAGAGGACATGGGCAGTAGAGTACTCGGTTGATGGACGGCGTAAAATCCCGTTGCGAGGAAAAAATCTTTGCTTTCGCATTGGCTGAAAGTTGCGAGAACAGAACGCTTCATGGTTGAGACATTTAGTGTGCTGATCATTGGGGGTGGGGGTAGGGAGCACGCCTTGGGGTGGGGTTTCGCACGGGATCCGCGGATAGAGAAGATCTGGTTCGCTCCGGGGAATGCGGGTAGCTCGGAAATTGGAACTAACCTTCCTTTTGGGGTTGCGGATTTGGTGGGAATCACCGATTGGGCGAAAAAGGAGAAGCCTGGATTAGTGGTGGTAGGGCCTGAGGTGCCGTTATGTGCAGGATTAGCGGACCGGTTGAGGAAAGTAGGATTGAGGGTGTTTGGTCCTGGGGCGGATGGAGCGCAGTTGGAGGGGAGTAAATCGTTCTGCAAAGAGTTGCTGGTTGCTCAGAAAATCGCCACGGCACGAGCGGGTTCTTTTACGGATCAGGAAGTGGCGATTCGGTTTAGTGAGTCGCTTTCTCCGCGGCAAGTGGTCAAGGCGGATGGGTTGGCTGGTGGAAAGGGGGTGGTGATGGCGGGGAGTCATGCGGAAGCGGGTCAGGCGATTCGGGAGATGATGGAGGGACGAGTTTTTGGGGAGGCGGGAGCGAGGGTGCTGATTGAAGAGTTTTTGGAGGGGGAGGAGCTGAGTATTCATGCGGTAACGGATGGGAAAAGATTGGTGATTTTACCTTCGGCGCAGGATCACAAACGGGTGGGGGATGGGGATAGGGGTTTGAACACGGGAGGAATGGGGGCATATGCGCCCGCGCCGAGGGCGACTCCCGACCTGCTTCGCGAGGTGGAGGAGAAGGTGCTTCGTCCTACTTTGGAGGGTTTGCGGGCTAGGGGGATTGAGTACCGGGGGGTTCTTTATGCGGGGTTGATGTTGACGAGTGAGGGGCCGAAGGTGTTGGAGTTTAACTGTCGTTTTGGAGATCCTGAGACGGAGGTGCTTGTGCCGTTATTAGAAACGCCGCTTTGGGATTTGCTGGGGGCGGCGGCAGATGGGGATTTATCGAACCTTTCGATGCAAATTCGTAAGGGAGCGGCGTTGACGGTGGTGGTAGCGGCTCCGGGTTATCCTGCGCAACCGACTTTGGGTCAGAAAATTCAGATGGGTAAGGGAGGTGTAGGCTCGGTGGTTTTTCATGCGGGAACGAAAAAGAAGGGGTCGGAGGTGGTGGTGTCGGGAGGGCGGGTGTTAGCGGCGACGGGTTGGGGGGATGATCTGCGGACGGCGCGTGAGCGGGCTTATGAGGCGGTGCAGGGGGTTTCCTTTGCGGGAATGTATTTTCGCGGGGATATCGGGCATCGGGCTTTAGGAAAAGTTGTTTACGATGCCCCTTCGGTGGGGGTGGCAGAATGAAAGTAAAAGGCTAGGCTGGGAGCTTGATGAAAACGGTTCGCATCCTTTCACTACTAGCGGTAGGGGCTTTTGTGGGGGTTTGGGTTTCGCCCAAACTTCCTCTGATTTCGGGTAAGGTGGCGGGAGTCATGGAAAAGATTCGGGCGCGGAATCGAGCTCCTTCGGCTGCCTCAATGAGTTCGGTGCCGATGCGGCCTGCAGTCTTGCCTTCACCTCAACCCGTGAGTGGGCTGAAGCCTGCGGAGGCGGTGGAGATTGCGCGTCTTTTAGGATTGGAGGCAGGCGGGATTCCAGCGGAAGCGACGCCGATGAAAATGAGTCGGGTGCTTGAGCAGACCCGGGGGCGGATGGCGGTGACCGAGCCAAGGAAGACGGCATCTCCTGAGCGCCCATGGGTAGCGGAGTGGCTTCCTGACAATGTGGCGTATTGGAGGGTACGAAATTTAAGTCCCGCTCTAGCGGAAGCAATCGGAAGAGATTGGGCGGTATGGCGGCAGAAGAATCCGTTGGGGGCTGTGCTTGATTTACGGGAGTGCCTGCCCTCGCAGAGTTTGGAGGCGGTGGCAGAGGTGTGTGGACTCTTCGTTACTCCTGGGGAGGTGCTGTTCACTTGGAAGGATGGGGCAGGGCGGGAAAAAGTATTTCGTTCGGATCGGCAACCCTTGGGGTTGGGGTTGAGCACGCCGTTGATTGTTCTGGTGGGGCCAAATCTACGCGGGGCGGGTGAGTTGGTGGCCTCGATTTTGCAGGAGCGTGGGGGTGGAATTTTATTAGGGCAATCGACAGCGGGCCAGTTGGGTTGGCTAGCGGAGACGCGATTATCTTCGGGACGTTCTCTTTTTCGGATGCAGGGGGAGATTGTTCTGCCTGGGGTGCAGACGGAAACGGGTCGGCCTTTGCCTGCGGATGTAGATTTGGCGGGGGGTGGATTTGTGGATACGGAGATCTGGCCTGGGGGAGAGGCGACGATTGCTTCAACGGTAGCGGAAGTTTCTCCGATCAAGCGACCGAATGAAGCGTCCTTGATGAAGGAAGAAGAGATTGATTTAGAGGAGTATATTCCAACAACGGGCACGGCGAAGGAGAGTGAAGTGAAAAGACCCCCGCAGGATCGGGGTTTGCAAAGGGCGGGGGACTTACTCCGCGCGATTCGAAAAGTACCACCGACGAGGAGAGCGGCATTTGACCCAAGCCTTTTCCGAGGCCAAGTTAGAGCTTCCTTTATTTAGGGACCCCCAAGATGAAACATGTACTTTTTATTTGTACGGGCAATGTCTGCCGAAGCCCAATGGCAGAGGGGTTGTCGCGACTAGCCTTAGGTGAGAGTCGGGAGGTTACTTTTAGTTCAGCGGGAATCGGCGCAGTTTTAGGGCAGGCGCCCAGCCCGTACGCAGTTGAGGTGATGAGGGATTTGGGATGTGACATCTCGCGGCAAAGGAGTCAACCCACTACGGCTGAGTTGGTGCGTAAGGCGGACTATATTTTTGTCATGACCTATGGGCATCTCGATTCAATGCTTCTGCTGTATCCGGCGGCAGCGGATAAAATTTTTCTACTGCGTGAATTCCAGCCCGGTCTCTCCCCCGATGAGCGGGAGGTGGATGATCCGATTGGCCAAACGGTGACGGTGTATCGGGCATGTCGGGATCAGATTCAGCAGTCGATCCCGTTCTTGATGGAGGTGGTTCAGAGTGGAGTGGTGGCGACATCCGCGAGTGCGGCGGCGGGGCAGATCTGTATTGGGTTGGCTGGGGATTCGGCGGGGCGAGTTCTTCTATCGGAGGCGAGGGAGGTATTGAGGCAAGAGGGTTGTACGGTTTTCAATTTGCCGGCAGGGAATGGGGCGGAGTATCCCGAGATTGCGCAGGTGGTGGCGCAAGCAATTCGAGGAGGAAGGATTCAAGGGGCGGTGGTGGTGGGAAGATCGGGGATGGGATTGTGCATGGCATCAAACCGTTTTCCTAAGGTGCGGGCGGTGGTGGCCGGATCGCCCGAGGCGGCGCGCTGTGCGCGGGAGCGGTTTCACGCAAATGTGTTGTGCTTGGGGGCGGATGAGTTGGGCGCGGCCGATGCGCGGGCGTGCGTACAGGAGTGGATTGCGACTCCCTTCGCGGGCGCACGGTATGAGGAGAGAATTAACCGGATGGAAGGGATGGGGGGGGCGAGTGCCGAGGATCCTGTGGGTGCTGATCTGGCGAGGACGGATGGATTGGTGGCCGAGGCGATTCGGCGTGAGCATCGGCGTCAGTCGGAAAATATTGAGCTGATTGCCTCGGAAAACTTTACCAGTCCTGCGGTGATGCAGGCGCAGGGGTCTTGTCTGACGAATAAGTATGCTGAGGGTTATCCTGGGAAGCGGTGGTATGGAGGTTGCGAGTTTGTGGATGAAGTGGAGCAAGCGGCGATTGATCGGGCGAAGGAGTTGTTTGGGGCGGAGCATGCGAATGTGCAACCGCATTCAGGAGCGCAAGCGAACACGGCGGTCTATTTCGCTTTCTTGAAGCATGGGGACAAAATTCTGACGATGGATTTGGCGCACGGGGGCCACTTGACCCATGGGCATCCGAAGAACTTTTCCGGAATGTTCTACACCGTGCGACATTATGGGGTTGATCCAAAGACGGAACGGATCGATTACGAATTGTTGGAGAAGGCGGCGTTGGAGTTCCAGCCGAAGATGATTACGGTGGGGGCTTCGGCTTATTCTCGCCTGCTTGACTATGCCAGGATGAGGGAGATTGCCGACAAGGTGGGGGCGCTACTTTTCGCGGATATGGCGCATGTGTCTGGTTTGGTGGCGGGGGGGGTGCATCCGAGTCCAGTGCCCTATGCGGATTTTGTGACGACGACGACGCACAAGGGGTTGCGAGGTCCGCGGGGGGGAATTATTTTATGCAAAGCGAAGTACGCTAAGGAGATTGATTCGATGGTATTTCCTGGGGTACAGGGGGGTCCTTTGATGCACGTGATTGCGGGGAAGGCGGTTTGTTTTCTGGAGGCTTTGAAGCCTGAGTTTAAGTTGTATCAAGCGCAGGTGGTGAGGACTGCGCGGGCGTTAGCGGAGGGATTGAAAAAACACGGGTACAAGATTGTATCTGGGGGAACGGATAATCATTTGATGTTGGTGGATCTGAGACCTGCGGGGATGGATGGCAAGGTAGCGCAGGAGGCGTTGGATGCGGCTGGGATTACAGCGAATAAGAACTCGATTCCGTTTGATACGGCTTCGCCGATGCGCCCTTCGGGGATTCGATTAGGGACGCCTGCAATGACGACGCGGGGAATGAAGGAGTCGGAAATGTTCGATATTGCCAATTTAATTCATCAAGCCTTAGAAAAACGGAATGATCCTGCGGGGTTAGAAGTCGTGCGGGGTGAAGTGCGTCGGTTAACGGCGCTATTTCCGTTGGCGAGCTAGAGGTCTCTCTGGCTACCCCAACTGACTTGCAGGTCATTGGGGCGGAGTTGGCTATTCGGTGGCCCGACGGAAAGGAAAGTTATCTGGCGCTGGAAGAGTTGAGAAAGAGTTGCCCTTGTGCGGCTTGTGCGGGGGAACCTGGGTTGACGCGGTCGGTGCCTGGGTTGGGGCAAAAGTTGACGGAGGAGAGTTTTCGTTTGAAGGGAATGCAGAGGGTGGGGGGGTATGCGATTCAGCCGACGTGGGAAGATGGCCATGGAAGTGGAATTTATTCGTGGGATTATTTACAGAAGATTGCGCCTCCGACGCCATGAAGGGGCGAGAGAGAGTTGGGCCTGCGGGAAAGGGAGAGATTTTCGCATGGTGTTGGTACGACTTTGCAAACAGCGCGTTTGTTACGGTGGTGATCACGGTGGTGGGTGGAGTCTATTTTACGAAAACCATCTGTGGCGCGGCGAGTTGGGCGGAGTTTGCTTGGGGTGCGACGTTATCGGTCTCAGCTGGGTTGGCGATGGGGGTGGGTCCATTTCTAGGGCGTTGGGTGGATCGGCGGGCGTCAAAGAAAATGGCGCTGGTGGTGGCGACGGTGGTGTGTGTGGTGGGGACGGTGCTTTTTGGTGGGGTGAGGTGGGGGGTGATTGGGGCGATGATAGTGCTGGTAATAGCGAACGGGGCGTTTTTATTAGGGGAGAATTTGGTGGCGTCGTTTTTGCCTGAGTTAGCTGAATCAGGGAAGAGGGGTCGGGTGAGTGCTTATGGTTGGGCTTTTGGCTATTTGGGCGGGTTGAGTTCGTTGGGCTTGGCGTTATTTCTTTTGCGCGGGGGTGGGGAATGGGCGACGAGGAGGGTTTTTTTGGCGACGGCGGTTTTCATGTTTTTGGCGTCTTTGCCGACGATGCTTTTCTTGCGAGAGCGAGCGGTACCGAGGATGGGTGAGGCGGTTGAGCTGGGTTGGAGGGTGATTTGGCGGACGCTGGGTGAGCATCCTGAACTGGTGTGGTTATTGACCGGTTTGGCAGTGGCGTTATCGGGGCTGAGTGCGGTGGTGGGTTTTGCTTCGATTTACGCGACGCAGGAGATTGGTTTTACTTTGGAGGGGACGGTGAAGCTTTTCGTTTGTTTGCAGGTGGCGGCGGCGGTGGGGGCACTGGCGACGGGGCCTTGGCAGGATCGGGTGGGGTCGAGGTGGGTGTTGTTGAGCTCCTTGGGGGTATGGGTGTTAGTGAGTGTAGCGGCGTTTTACAGTCGATCGGTAGAATCCTTTTATGGGGTGGCTGCATTGGCGGGGGTAGGGATGGGTTGGTTGCAGTCGGCAGGGCGAGCGGCGGTAGCGGAGCTTACGCCAGAGGGGAGGGAGGGGGAGTTATTCGGTTTCTGGGGGTTTGCGGGAAAGTTAGCGGGGATTGTGGGGCCTTTGCTCTTTGGTGGTTTGGTGGTGTTATTCGGAATGCGTGGGGCGATTTTGCTCAATGGGGTCTGGTTTTTGCTGGGGGCGGTGCTTTTGTCGCGGGTAGGGTGGAGGGGTGAGAGACCGTTCGTGGAGCCAAGGAGATAGCGAAGACAAGAGGAAAGAGCTCGGGGCGTATCGGATGTTGGGGTTAGGGCGGGAGATGAAATCGATTCGGCGAAGATCGGCCACGGATCAAGTTGGACTCTATCGTTACATCGGGGATGGGACAGCGGAGCGGCCTTGGTTGAAGGTGACGCGGGCGGAGTATTTAATCACGAGAAGGAAGGCGCAGGTCGAGTGTTTGGGGATGAGGTCAGCGACGGATGTGGATCAATTAAAAATTGAGAGAAAGACCTATGATCAGTTGGCGGCAAGGGAATCGACCGCAGCGGGATTGCGGGAGGCATTTCGGCAAGCGCATGGGCGGGGGATGACGGCGCGGGAGTTGGAGCTATATGGAAAGGCAGCGGGGGAGGCGGGCCTTGAATTTAAGCCTGATTTAAAGGCGAAGGCTTCAGGGATGCGGAGGAGGTTGATGGCGGAGGTGGTGGAGAAAGTAGAGAATCGAGTACGGGGCGGGCAGATTCGGATGCAGGAGGTTTGGGCGGCGGTGGCGGGAGAGGAGACGGCTCAGGAATCGATGTTGGAGTATATCAATGGCTTCAAGGGGGTGGCGTGGATTCGTTGTTTAAGTTCGACGAGGCGTCATGAGATTGGGCGGAGGATGGGATTAAAAGAGAAGCTTTCGGAGAAGCTTGGGGTAAAGATTCGGCGGTTAGCGTTTCGGTAGGGCCTAGCTAGCTAGGCGATTGAGCGCTGAAGAGTTAGGATCAGTATTTTACGCTGCAACCGTAGGATTTTGTGTGGGGAGTAAGGACGGGTTTACCAGCGAGGGCGGCGTCGAGAGTTTCGCGAACGTAGTTGGTTGCTTTGGCGCAATCGGCGGGATTGGCAGATGGGATACTATCGATAGCACCCGCGTAGATAACTTTTCCATCGGGGTTGATAATAAAGATATCGGGAGTGGTTTTTGCTCCGTATTTCTGGCCGACATCTCCTGAGGGATCAAGGAGGACGGCGGTGGGAGAAGCCCCCATATCTTTGCAGTTGGCTTCGGCTTGGGGTCCAGTGCAGTGGCCTTGTTTGCCTGGGGCGGATGAGATGACCGAGAGCCAGATGACGCCTTTGGCGGTGTACTCCTTTTGGAGCTTTTGCATATTTCCGCTGGAGTACTGTTTTTTGACAAAGGGACAGTCGTGGTTCATCCATTCGAGGACGACGAACTTACCATTGTAGGTGGAAAGTTTTTGAGAATTATCTTTGGAGTCTTTGAGGTTAAAGTCGGGTGCTGGTTCCCCTGGTTCGACTTGGGCGAGGGCAAGCAGGCAGAGAGCGAAGAAGGTGGAGCTGGTAAGGAAGAGGCTTTTGATCATCTGCTTACTTTTTCATTAAGGATTCGAAAGTCAAGATGAGGCAGCGGTAAGAACTCACGCAAAGGTCGCTAAGGGCGGAAAGGAATACAGGGGGTTAGGGGATAAAGGGATTAAGGGGGATGGGTGGTGAGCATGGCGACCTCGGAGATGTCGCCGCTACCAAAGTTTGAATGGGCGGAGTCGCGCTAAGGGTTAGCAGGAGGCAAGGGCAGTTTTGATTTTTTCGAAATTGGGCAATTCAAGAGGGGTGGGGGTTTGCTCGGAGTAGCGGATGACTCCCGTTTTATCGATGACGAAGGCGGCACGGGCGCTGACGGATCCTAAGCCGATGAGATCGGGTAAGAGGGTGCCGTAGGCTTTGCTTACTTCTTTATTTAGGTCGCTGAGGAGGGTGAGGGAGATTTTCTCCTTATCGGCCCAGGCTTCCTGAGCAAAAGGAGAATCGACGCTGAGTGCATAGACGGCGGCATCTAGTTTTTCGTAGGCAGCCAGACCGCCTGAAACTTCGCAGAGTTCTTTGGTACAGACACCAGTGAAGGCGAGGGGGAAGAAAAGAAGGACCGTCTTTTTCTTGCCGAAATTATCGGAAAGTTTGACGTCCTTGAGGTCTTCGCCTCGTTTGGTTTTGAGGGTGAAGTCGGGTGCTTTTGTACCTAGAGCAATGGCCATGACTTTTCTCCTAGTAGGATTAGTTGCGGCCCGGGGAACCGTTAGTTCCTGAGGCATCCCGAAGGGCGGCTTTGCGGGAGAGTTTCACACGACCTTTGTCATCGACTCCGATGCACTTGACTTCGACGAGGTCGCCCATTTTGACGGCGTCGTCGACGCGCTCTATTCGGCCCTCGGCTAGTTCCGAGATATGAACGAGGCCGTCGCGACCTGGGAAGATTTCGACAAAGGCGCCGAAATCTTTAAGGGAGACGACGCGACCTTTGTAGGTTTTGCCGACTTCGATATCCCCGGTGAGGCCCGAGATAAGTTCTTTGGCGCGAACCATGGCTGGGCTGGTATTAGCGTAGATGCGCACCGTGCCATCGTCCTCGACGTTGACTTCGGCACCCGTTTCGGCGCAGATGCCTTTGATGGTTTTGCCACCGGGTCCGATGAGGAGTCCGATTTTGTCTTGGGGGATCTTAAGGGTTTCGATCTGCGGAGCGTAAGGGGAGAGTTTGTC
>CAMCDO010000010.1 GCA_945873585.1 Verrucomicrobia subdivision 6 bacterium
TTTGTCGCACACGACAGTGCCGATGTCTGGTGCCATCCCGAGCTTTTCTTCCTAAAAGAAGACGGCCATCCCACCGCAATCGCTGGTGTTCCCCCCGACTACTTCAGCACCACAGGCCAACGCTGGGGCAATCCTCTTTATCGTTGGGACGTTCATGAGAAGAGTGGCTTTGCTTGGTGGATCGAACGACTCCGTAGCACGTTTAAACTCTACGATATCGTGCGAATCGACCACTTCCGCGGCTTTGCCGCCAACTGGGAAATTCCCGCGGAAGAAGCTACCGCTGTCCATGGGCACTGGTCTCCTGGACCAGGTCAGAAACTTTTTCATGCAGCAGAGAAAGCCCTCGGTACCCTTCCCATCATCGCGGAGGATCTCGGAGTGATTACGCCTGATGTTGATGCCCTGCGCGATGCCCTCGGCTATCCAGGAATGCGAATCCTTCAGTTTGCCTTCGGCGACGACGCCAAAGCCGCCACCTTCCGCCCCGAGAGCTACCCTGCTAACTGCGTCGTCTATACGGGAACCCATGACAATGACACCACCGTAGGCTGGTATCGGAGCGAGGCGGGCCAAGATTCTACACGCTCTCTCGATCAAATTGCGCAAGAACAGCACAACGTCCGTACCTATCTCCGCTCCGACGGATCGCAAATCCAGTGGGATATGATCGGCCTCGCTCTCCGCTCCCCTGCCCAAACCGCCATCTACCCCTTGCAGGATATTCTTGGACTCGGATCAGAAGCCCGAATGAATGTGCCTGGTCGCGAACAGGGAAATTGGGCTTGGCGCTTCGATTGGGCTCAGTTGACTCCCGAACTGGAACAACACGTCAACCAACTCACGCAAGAATCCCATCGGGCCTAGAACCGCTCATCCTGCCATCGACTAACGGTCCGCTCGCTACTTAATCCAACTAGGGTCTTGCACGACAAACTGCAACTTGCCCTTATACAGCCCCAACTCCCCGAGCATTTTAACCTGACTCCCCTTGGCGAAAAGACGGATCGAAGTATTCAAATTTTTATCAAACGAGTGCAACGCGTAGGGCTTGCCATCCACCTCAATTTCTAGAGGTCGCACTTTGGAAAGGGTCCCCTGCACTAAAAAGATTTCTCCCATCGCTTTGGCCATCTCCTCCACAGTTGCATCCTTCAGGACAGAAGCGTTGCGCAGTTTCGAACGGTCGATCTTGTCATAGCCAACTTTGAGCGCTTGGGCTTGAGGCATAGAACTCTGGGTTGCAGATACAACTCCCTTTTGCGGGGTTCCTCCCACCCGAAAGGTAGCCATCACCGGAAAATGATCACTCGCACCCCACCCCGGTCCGTAATTCGTCCAACGCCAAGGTAATCCCAGCGGTTCTCGAGCATTTACCCCAGGAACCATCACCTGATGGAAACTTCCCTCAACATACTCTACCCCCGTGCCATCCCCCAATCCTCGCGTGACCAAGAGTTGTATTAAGGTACCCCACTCTCCCGCAAACTCGTCCGAATATCTTTTCTCCGGAGGTAGATCAAACCAAAGATTATAGAGATCAGGCTTGCCTGAACCACCGAGTACTTTTCGATCCCCTTGTGATCCCAACACATCCTGCAAGGCAGTCTTTGTCATGAAGGAGTACCTTTGACCCTGGTTATACTGTGTATTGAAATCTCCCCCGATGATCACATCCGCCTTGGGGTCCTCATGTAGAATCTGATCCAGTCGGTCCCGCACCGTCTTAGCATTTCCGAGGCGTGTATTCTCCATCGCTGGATTGCCCGCACCGCTTTTCCAATGGTTTCCCATCACCGTAAAAGTCGCCTCCCCCACCTGCAGCTTGGCTTCCAATATCCCGCGAGCGGATGGAGTGTCGATCGTCTGCGTAAACACCACAGGAAAACGCGTGAGGAGCCCATTCGTAATCGCGTCCTGATGCTGGGTGGCCCCTTCCGGCAACTTGCCCACCAAAATCGTATACCCCTTCAATCCCTCATCTTCGAGTGCCTTAAGCAACCAAGCCTCGCTTGGAAGACCTCGCAACTCATCGGTTAAATCCGAGGAGAGCATTTTCTCATAAGTCGTTCCTGAGTATTTTCCCAAAAACTCCTTCCAGTCCCCCACCTTGGAATCAGGAGTGTGGTCCATCTCCAACTCATTCAAAATCACCACATCGGGCCCCTTTCCATTGGAAACGCTTTTTAAAACCGTTGCGATCGTCTTAAGTTTACGGGCAAGTTTACTTGGACTGTAGCTATTCGGATCGTCGGGCGATTCCAAGTAGTCGTCGTACGGTGCGACCCGATCTACGTCGGCTAAATTTTCCACATTGTAGGCCATCACTGTAAATTCTTGCTCAGATACCCCAGAAACCTTCTCTTCCGAAAACCCAACTCCTTGGAAAAGGAGCCCAAACAATATCCCTAACCAGAGAGAACGCTTACAGATCATCTCTAAATCGTAACCTATAGCCAGCGCGCCCTCACTCTCAATCTGTACCATTCTTGACGGCAGGAACCCTAACGATAAAATGACAAACTTGTGACTTTTAAGCGAAAAGCAATTCGTTGGCTCCCAACTATCTGGATGGCTTTTCTTTCCCTTTTTCTTTTTCTCGCTGAATTCGGCTTCACCCAATCCGACACGGGGGTAGATCTGCGACCTAAAAAGGCTTTCTGGGGCCGCTACGGCTATGTGAACGGGGCGGGTAAGTTTGTTATCGAGCCCAACTACGAGGAAGCCCTGCAGTTTTCCGATTTTCTCGCCGCCGTCAAAAAAGATGGCAAGTGGGGCTTTATTAATGGCGAAGGCAAGTTCGTCATCGAGCCGCGCTACGAGGAAGCCTTTCTTTTCAGCGATCAAGCCGCCGCCGTCAAACAGGATGGCAAGTGGGGCTTTATCACTCGAACCGGTAAATACCTCATCGAGCCCAAATACGAAAGCGCGGGAATTTTTCGCCAAGGACTCGCCGCCGTACGCTGGGAAGGAAAGTGGGGCTTTGTCACTAAAGGCGGAGAGATGACCATCCCCCCCAAATACGAACAGGTCTACTGCTTTTCTGAAGACCGTTGCGGTGCGATGGCCGATGGCAAATGGGGTTATATCGATCGTGCAGGAGTTTTTGTCGTCATCCCGAAATATCAAGAAGTCCTCCTCTTTTCCGAAGGGTTAGCCGCAGTCAACGAGGGCGGAACTCTGGATGGCAACGAGTTCTCAGGCGGAAAATGGTTCTTCATCGATCCGCAAGGCACAGTAAAGATTGCCGAAGCTCATATCTCCTCCGCCATGGTTGAGAAAGGGGCTCCCTCCCGTGTCGGAACCGATGGACGCCAAGACACCACTGCCACAATCGAAGCGGTCGAAAATGGTTTCCGCGGTAGTAAAGCTCATGTTCGGATCGGATCTCGCCTCCTCAATGGAGACTCCCAAGGCCCTTCGTGGGGCTATATCGATAGCAAAGGAGATTGGCTAGCCGAGGGGAGCACCACGATTCCCCTCAACTTCACCAACCATACCCCAGGGGAAGGTTTTACCTTTGAATCGGACATCATCGGCAATCGCGGCACCTCAGCCGATATACTGCAAACCGCCAAAAACGCCGAGACCATCGGGAAAGCCTACGAACAGGTCGAACAACTCGAACGAGACGCCGACGAAGAGATGGCCGCCGCTGACCGTGCCGACGAGCTAGGAGATAAGGAAGTTGCCCAAGCCGCCCGCAAGCTGGGCAAGGAGAAACAGCAGGAAGCGCGTCAACTTCGGGACGAGACCGATAAACGTGGCGGTGAGGCCAACGCCAACTCGATTAAATATTTCGAACAGGCCCTAAAGATTTACCAGGTTTTTGCCAAAGAGAATCCTGACGATCTCCGTAAAACCGAAGCGCTCTACAAAGTCGGTGAAATGTATGAGCACTTGGCAAAGTACTGGGATGCTTACAAGGCCTACAAAAAGTTAATCGAAGAATCAGCCGCCAACCAGTACTGGGATCTCGCCATCGAGAGGATGTTCGCCATCGGCAACGTCTATTTAGCAGGACAGCACCAAATGATGTGGAAAATCCCTATGCCCGCCGACATGAACAAAGTGGTCGAAATCTACCAGACCATCATTAAATCTGCCCCCTTCGGAAGCTACGCTCCCCTCGCCACCTTTTCCTGCGGGCTAGCACGGGAGAAGCAAAAGAAGTGGCCTGACGCCGTCCGGTTCTATGAAGATGTTTTGGATAAATATCCTAAGAATGACCTGATCGACGATGCCCAGTATCAGATCGGTTTTGTTTGGATGAAAGCCGCCCGTCAACCCGAGTACGACCAGACAGCCGCCCAAAAAGGCATCGAGGCTTTTCAGGATTACTTAGCCCGCTACAAACGGAGCGACAAAACAGAGCAAGCGACAGAAAACATTGCGATGCTCTCGCAACGTCTGAGTGGGGGTTCTCTTTCCGTAGCCCGCTTTTACGACAAAACGGGAAACTATCCCGCAGCTCTCGTTTACTATAATGAGGTCCTTACCCAATCTCCCGATTCCACCCAAGGCCAAGAAGCACGACAACGGAAACGAATTCTTGAAGATATGATCTCCGAAGCCAAACAACAGGCCAGCCCAGCTGATAAAAGCAAAATAAGTTTAAGATCGAATGCCCAACCACAACCCCGTAGTCTACCTTCTCCATGAAACATCTCTTACCTGCCTTGCTTAGCCTAGCTCTCTGCTCTTGTGCGAACTATCAGATGGGCAGCACCCCAAAAGCTCCTGGCATGACCGATATTAAAGTCATCTATTTGCCGACCGTGCAGAACGAGACCGATGAAACCGATATCCCTGGGATTGTCAGTAATGCCATCCTTCAAGAAATTGATCGAGATGGCACCTTCCGGCATGGGCGTAAGGACGAGAGCGACGCTATTCTTGAGGTCACGGTCAAGAAAATCGAGCGTGTGCCCATTCGCCAATCCACTCAACAGTTCCTTACCAGCCTCCAGTACCAACTTGTTCTCGTGCTCGAATACCGTCTCTATAATATGAAGGAAAAGAAAGACGCCATTGGAAAAACTAAGGCGACGGGTACTACCACATTCTTCGTCGGTGGCGATCAAACTGAATCCCAACGCCAAGCCTTCCCAATCGCTGCCCTCAGCGCTGCTCAGGCCATGACTGCCTCCATCGCCAACCGCGGTTGGTAAACTCTCCTAGGGCCAGACAGGTGTCTGGCACCCGTCCCTCACTTCGAACTCATTCCCTCACGCAGATCCTTCAAAATCACATCGGTCGCATCCATCCGAATCAGACCAATCCTTGGATACTCAATATCTAAAATCACATAGCAAGTCAGGGAGATCGTAATGATGAAAAGAACCACGTGCAGCCAACTGCGCTTCTCTAATCCCGCCATCTGATAACCCACCAGTAAGGCCGTGACTAACGACATCATCATTAACATTCCGAAAATAATCAAAGGGGGGTGAAACTGCATCGCCGCCGTCCGCGTACTCGTAATATCGATCATCGCATTAATCGCAGGCAGTAACTGCATTCCCGCCAGCGTATTCGGCGTTTTAGCAACCCCACTCACGCAATCTTTCCATATCTGTGCCTGCAAATCCTGCGAATGATCGTACTCCGCCACCGCCGCCGTCATGTCGGGAATAAGCTCATAGGTTTTGATCCGCGAGTCCAGATAGCTCCGAAAAAGACCCTGAACTGCTTCTCGATCCGCCACGGGCAACAGATCCAGTCGTAGATAGGCCGTCCCAATATCGTTTGCCTCCTCCACAATCAACTTTCGCCGATCATCGAACCGGTTCAGCGCCGACGAAAAGGTAAAGGCAATAAGCAACCCAAACAAAGCAAAGATCGGTCCATCAATCACCCCAAGAGTTTCTTGAATCGAACTTCGCCCTGATCGCAAGTGTTTCCTTCCCATCCAAGAGCCAAACTCCAAAAAGAAATACATCGCTACTGCCAACCCAAAAATCATTGGCAAGGAAAGTGCGAAGAGCGCTAAAGGCGCCTGATGAAAAACTGTCACTCCCATAAGAGTGCGCCCTTTAGCTCAACCTGCAGGCACGAGTTCAAAAGCCACACCCTTTTCTCCCGAAACACTTCATCAAACTCAATCCTAGTGCAGTTAAAAAAGAGTGGGCTCATGTTTCAAGATTCCCGCGATCTCATCTTTATGTCAACGCCCCGAGAGCAGTACCGACCATCTATTTATCAATCCCCTGCCGCACCAATCACCAATTCTCAACTGGCCCTTTCGGCACAGGAAGCTCCGACCTTTCCACTGGTCCGTCCCCTGCGAAAACCGCTTCCAACTTCGATGGAGCAAACTTGCCCTGTAAATTTCCTTTCTCATCCAAAAACTGTTTACGCCACTCGCGATACTCAGTCAGGGCCTTGTCGTAATCTGCTTTTGTGCTGATTCTCACCGCTACTTTCTTAAACTCACTGGCAGGACCGAACCTTTTTGCATACCAGGGAATCACCTTGCGAAAAAGCACACACCCTCGCTCCTCCCCAAAGAAATCAATATTTCGCTCCAGATGCCGACTCATTACCTTTACCCGTTCTTCAAAATCAGGGTCTGCCATTAACTCCCCACATTCTAAATAGTGAGCTGTGGCTCGAAAGATCCACGGATTGTAAAATGCCCCCCGTCCCACACTCACCCCCGCGCAACCCGTTTCCGTTATCATCCGCTTCGCCCCTTCGGGAGTCGTTACGTCCCCATTTCCGATCACAGGAATACTTTTAACCATGGCCACAACCGAGGCGATACCCTGCAGATTAACCAAACCAGCAAAGCCCTGCTCTCTTGTTCGTCCGTGAACAAAAATCGCCGCTACCCCTGCTTCTTCCAAAGCCTTGGCCAAATCGGGTGCCGTCAGATTCTTCTCATCCCAACCCAACCTCATCTTCGCCGTGATTGGAATTTTTACCGCTCCCACCATTCCCCTGACCAGCTCCGCCGTCTTGCCCAACTCCGTCATCATCGCGGACCCACCCCCTACCTTGCATACCTTCCTTACGGGACAACCCATATTAATATCTACCGAGTTCGCCCCCAAATCCTCACACTTCTTTGCCGCATCCCGCATTTCCGAGGCCACCGCCCCAAAAAGCTGTACCGCCCATGGCCGATCATCAGGTGAGGTCGCCACCAGTTCCAACGCCCTGCGATTGTTTTCCAGTAACGATCTGGCGTTGACCAGATCCGTCGTTGCCATGCCACACCCGCCAATCTCCCGTACTGTCCGCCGAAAGGGTAAATTGGTGTATCCCGCCAGAGGCGATAGAAAAAGCGGAGTGGCCAACTCCAGATTTCCAATTTTTAGTTTCACGCCTTCCCCTCGCTTATTTTCCACAATCGTTGGGCATCCTCCATGCTTCGCCCAGCTAAAGAGGAAACTATCTCTTTGCGATCGCCGTAATAGGCACCTTGAATCGGTCTGGCCTCTCGATAAGCAAGCCACACCGCAGTATCCGCTCCCTCTTCGTTCGTTTTCCCAAAGAGTTTTTTGAAGACACGAAAAGTCAATCCAGCCAGCCCCTTATTTTCATCACCAAAAGCTGAGTTCACTAGCCCAGGCTTCATCGCACAGATCCTGATCTTCGATTCACCCAATCGCCTACCCTGCTCCGCTACGTAAAGAATATTAGCCAATTTTGTCAGGCAATATGACTTCCATCCACCCCATCTCTTTTCCCCCTGAAGATTATCCCACTGCAGCACCCCCATCCGATGCGCCTCAGAGGCAGTGCAGATCACCCTTGGATCCTCCGCTTTTTCTAATGACGGCAAGAGAGCTTGGGTCAGATCCATATACGCCAGATGATTCATCGCCCAAGTCCGTTCCAACCCCTCCTCAGTCAACTTCCTCTCCGTGAAGTACCCCCCCGCATTATTCCAAAGCACATCCAGTCTTGGTTCCGCCAGTTTTAACTTTCTACCTAACTCAGCCACCTGCTCCCGCAAACTCAGATCCGTAACATAAACCCGCACCTGCGGAGAACCTGCCAATCTCGCTAACCGCGCCACCTCCTCCAACCGACCTCGGTGCCGTCCAACCAAAATGAGCTCCGCACCTAAATCGGCTAACTGCAAAGCACCAGCACGCCCAATGCCACGCGACGCCCCCGTAATCAGGACCACTTTCCCATTCATATTTAACGCTGAGTCAGCCATAAACCCTTTATAGATGGAATCCTGCCGAAGACCAATAGTGGTCCACCTAAGTCCCAAACCCTAAATCCTGTTCGCACGGTAGGGCGGGGCTACTTCAAACATCAAAACTCAAACCCAGGTAGGGCGGTCTCTCCGAGAACGCCTGCGCTAAACACCGTATGACCGTTCGCCCAGCTAGGCGGCCTCGGAGATGCCGCCCCTACCTAAGCATCCAACTTCATGCTTTGCTGGAAATACGAAGTTTTTTCGCCTCTGGCGAGAATGCATTTATGGCTTATGGAGCCATGGGGATTCGAACCCCAGACCTCCTCAATGCCATTGAGGCGCTCTACCAACTGAGCTATGACCCCTTACCAAAACATATTCAAAACACTAAACTACCAGCAGAATGCCATAAGCTATCGGCCAAAGAAATAGTTTTATTAGCCATCCCATCTCCTCCATCGTTCCTCCATGACGAACCCAGTTAGCCTTAGACTTTCCACATTCGTCGCCGGAACCGAAGGCCCTTGGAAAATCCAAGAGATCCGTAGCCTACGCGGTGAGAGTCTCGCTTCTGCCAAGAAGTTATCCACCGGCCCCGCAGGTTCGCCCGCCCCAGCCCTTCCCGCCATCTGGACCCTCGAGGGTGTCACCAGCAACGAGCGCTATACCACTCGCCAGGAAAAAGATGAGCTCGTCGCCATTCAACCCGAACTCGGTCGACCTGAATCCACCTGCGCTGCCCTGATTCCGATTCGAAAAAATGCCAGTTGGTGGGCCATGACCCAAGACGAACGCCATCAAATCTTCGCCGAGAAATCCCATCACACCGCCATCGGAATGAAATACCTTCCCGCCGTCGCTCGCAAACTCTACCACTGTCGAGATCTGGCCCAACCCCAACCCTACGACTTCATCACCTGGTTCGAATTTGCCCCCAGCGAATCCGACTCCTTTGATCGCTTACTCGCAGAACTTCGCTCCCAACCTGAATGGAGTTTCGTCGAGCGAGAAACGGAAATCCGACTCACACGGTGCGCCGCCTAATCTTGTCTTCTCAGCATCGTAACCTCTGGCAAAAGCCAAAGCCTTGGCTTGCGAAATCTCCGCCGCATGATCATGATGGCGCCATGTACAAATCACTCCTCGCCGCGCTCCTGGCCGCCCTCGTCCTCTCCTCTTGTCAACAAGCCCCTCCTGGATCCGATGCCGAAGACGAACGTAATCCTTTCTTCCGCCAAGCGAGCAAAGATGTCGCCGATCTCAACTACCCCGCCGCCATCAAACAGTTCGAAAAAGCCATCGCGACCAACCCCACCGTGGTCAAAGCTTATTTGCAAATCGGTCTGCTCTACGGCGATAAACTGGGCGATCCCATCAGCGCGATCTACTTTTTCCAAAAATACCTCGAAGCTAGGCCTAACGCTGCCGAGCGCGAAGAGGTCGTCGCCGCCATGGAAAAAGCCAAAATCGATTTCGCTCTCAGCCTGACTAATAGCGGGATTCAAAACGCCGCCGAGATCGCTAGGATGAGCAAAGAAAATGTCGACCTTAAACAACAGATCACTCAACTTCAGGGAACCCTCGCAGCCAAGGAAGCCCAAGTCTCCCAAGTCGCAGGCGCCGCCACCCCACCTAAGGCCACTGCTGTGGTCCCTGCTACGCCCGTAACGCCTTCTACCCCAGTCGCTACCGCCCCCTCGGAAAAGAAATCACCCACCAAAACCACCGCGGCACGCAACACCACAGCAAAAACCTCCGAGTCGCCAGCCAAGACCGATATTCCCTCCGTTCCTGCCGCAACTCCTCCAGCCGCTCCTGCGGACGTAGCCTCTCTCTCCACCGATGCTAAGCAGCACACCATTGGATCAGGAGATACCCTCTGGAAATTAGCTAAAAAATACTACCCAGCCTCTCTCGACCTCAATGAAGAGATAGCCAAAATTAAAACAGCCAACCCTGGCCTCAATGATCGCAACCTGAAAATCGGTACCGTGATCAACATTCCGTGAGCCGCTCCTCTAAATTCCCAGAAGATCAACAAGATCTTGCCCTTCCCTCAGGGGGTCCCATCGAAGGGATTGGCGCAGAACTACAACAGCGCCAACACGAGCTCATCAGCCTGCAACGTCAGCAGCAGGAGCTGGAACAGCGCAAGCGCCAACTAGAAGAGCTCAACACCCGTAGAATGGAGCTGGTTCAAGGACAACGTGAAATCCGCGATAGCCTTCTCCGTGCAGTCGTCATCCTCGAACGCGCAGAATCTCAAAGCCGCAAAGAAGTAGAACAGATGCACGAAACCCGCCAGGTCTTCAGTGAACAACTCTCGGAAATTAATAACATCGCACCTTCCGAATGGTCAGCCTCCGATATCGAAGGAGAACTCTCTAAGGCTCTAGCCAAGGTCGACCAAGCCCAAGCGATCTACACCCAATCCCGCGCCAAACTCGACGCTCTCCGCGGACGTGACCTTGAGCCTTCCACCGAAGATGGCTCCTCCCCCTCCGCCCAATCCAACGCCCAAACCTCCGACTCCTTTGTCTCTAACTTTGCTCGGGGCCTCGCCTTCAATCTTCCCTTAATTCTTTCCCTTCTCGCCGCTTTAATTATCTACAATATTCTGAAATAGATAAAAATAGGGCGGCTTCACCTCAGCCAGTAGCTTCCGAACTCCCTCTATCTTAATAGTTATCCCCAAGGAGTCGTGAATAGCCAAATGGTGGTTATTGCTCCTCCCCTTAGATTTCTTAGGGTCATTAGGTGAATTTTCCAAGCTTTAGGCGTGATCCCATCCGAGAGGAACTACGCCGTGTGACCAGAGAGTCTTCTCGACTCGGTCACACCACCCGTCGCCTCGTCGAAGAGGCCTCCGTCATTCCTTCCAACCGGAGTCGTCCAATTTCATCCGTATCGCCGACTTCCTTCACACGCCACAACCCTGTTCTCCTTGTCGAAAGCAGATTAGCAAGACGTAAGGTCGTCTTCGCAGCCGCCGCAGCGCTGGTCTTAGCTTGGATCCTCTTCCGGCTCGTGGCGGGTTGGTCCGCCTAGCCCAACCTATTTTTTCTTATCAGGCTTGGCCGCTTTGGCGGGCTTAGCAGGCTTCGCGTCTTTAACCGCCTTGCTCTTTTCCTTGGATTTGGTCTCGTCGACCACATCATCCGCCTCAGGCAAAGGACGAACCACCCACTCCAAAAGAGCAAGCGGTGCGGCATCCCCAAGACGATGACCCAACTTCAATATCCGCGTGTAGCCACCCGTACGATCCATGAAACGAGGAGCAATCTCCGCAAATAGTTTATGGACCAGATCGGTTTCGTGAAGGGCTGCAATCGCCATGCGCCGATGATGCAAGCTCCCCTTTTTACCTAGGGTCACCAGCTTCTCCGCCACAGGTCGGGCTGCTTTCGCCCGAGAAACGGTTGTGCGAACCCGCTCATGTCGAATCAGTGAGCCGACCAGATTGGCCAGCATGCTGTCCCGATGTTGCGATGTCCGCCCTAGCTTAAGGGTGTTCCGACGATGTCTCATGCTTGACCATTCGCCCCCACCGCTTCAATCGACGCCACAGGAATCGTTAAGAGTGAAGCATCAAACTTCATTCCCAGCGAAAGCCCCAGCGAGGTCAACTTATCCTTGATCTCGTTCAGGGATTTTTTACCGAAGTTGCGGTACTTCAGCATCTCTGCTTCTGACTTCAGGGCCAAGGCCCCTACCGTAATAATATTTGCATTGTTCAAGCAGTTGGCCGCACGCACCGAGAGCTCGATCTCATTCACGCTCATCGCGAGCAACTTCTTCAGCGCGGTATTTTCTACGGGGGCTTCGAATTTCACCTCTTCGAACTCAATCGGCTCTTTGTCAAAGTTAGCAAAGATGTCCAAATGATGCCGTAGGATGCCTGCCGAGTGGAGCAAAGCCTCATCGGGAGTCAGACGACCATCCGTCCAAACTTCCAAGACGAGTTTATCGTAATCGGTCCGTTGGCCGACTCGGGTATTCTTCACCTCATACTTCACTTTTTTCACAGGGGAGAAAAGCGAGTCCACCGGAATTAATCCAATCGGAGAATCTTCCCTTTTGTTCTCGTCCCAGGTGGCGTATCCGCGTCCCACCCGCACTTCCAGTTCGGCTTCGAACTTGGTCTTTTTATCAAGGGTACAAATCACTTCTTTCGGATTAAGCACTTCCACCCCAGCATCGAGCTCGATATCTGCTGCGGTGACCGGCCCTTCTTTATTCACCTTGAGCGTCAGCAAGCGAGGCTCACGGTTCGGTAGTTTAAATTTCAACTTCTTCAGGTTGAGGACGATCTCCGTCAGATCCTCCACCACGTGTTCAATCGTGCTAAACTCATGTTGCACGCCGTGAATCTTCACACTGGTGATCGCCGCACCTTCCAAGGAGCTAAGCAGAACTCGGCGAATGGAATTGCCCAGAGTATGGCCATAGCCAGCCTCGAAGGGTTCCGCGGTAAATTTCGCGTAGGTTTCGGTTGCGCCCTCTTCATCCTTTTGCAGGCGGTTGGGCAGTTCGAATCTTCCTAATCGTAGTGGCATAGTCTTGTTCTCTTTCCGGTTGGGTTACCCCTTCCCCGCTACCTGGGAAAGGGACCGACAACCGTGGTTGTTGTGTTTTTTTCTCACCGCCGGTAGCGGGCGGTGAAAGGGATAGCGATTACGACCTCGAGAATAATTCCACGACCAACTGTTCGTTGGCCACGGGACTGATCTCCTCGCGGGTCGGAATCCGAGTTAGGGTTCCTTTAAAACTTTCTTTATTCAACGTCAACCAATCGGGCACGGGACGAATTTGGGTTGTTTCCAGTCCACGCGTTCCCAGTTGGCGGGATTTCGGATTGTCACGTACTTCGATCACGTCCCCAGTGCGGCATCCGTAACTGGGAATGGTCACCTTCTTGCCGTTGACCGAGATATGACCATGGGAAACCATCTGGCGCGAAGAACGCCGCGTGGCACTGAATCCCAAATGATCCACGATCGAATCCAAGCGTGTTTCCAAAAGTTGCAACATCTTCTCGCCTGTCACTCCGCGACTCTGCACCGCTTTTTGGTAGTACAAACGGAACTGCTTTTCTAAAATACCATAGCTGTACTTCATCTTCTGCTTTTCGCCCATGGCGATAGCGTAATCGGACTGTTTACGACGGCCTTTTGCTCCGTGAACTCCTGGCGGAAAATTACGACGCTCCAGAGCTTTCGAAGGACCAAAAATCGGCTGGCCAAAACGGCGGTTGATCTTGTCGCGGGATCCTGTGTAGCGGGCCATAAAATTCTCTCCTTATACCCGACGCGCTTTGCGCATCCGGCAACCATTGTGCGGTACGGGGGTTACGTCCCGAATCGTGCTCACCTCTAAACCGACTGCCTGTAAGGCACGAACGGCGGATTCGCGACCCATTCCTGGGCCTTTGACACGAACCTCAACCTCTTTAACTCCGTGGGCCATCGCCTGACGACTAGCATCCTGCGCCACCACTTGAGCCACATAAGCCGTAGACTTTTTCGATCCACGAAAACCCATCTTTCCAGCACTCGACCAAGAAATCACATTGCCCTTGAGATCGGTGATCGAAACCACCGTGTTATTGAAAGTCGCTAAAACATGAGCCACCGCATTATGAATCTGCTTCGCCCCTTTAATCTTCGGGATCTTGACCTTCGAAGCGTCTTCCAATCCATCCAAAGTCAGACTTTCGGGTGAAAGAATCACCTCCGCTTTGGGCGAATCCTTTCCGCCTGAAGCCTTGCCCCCTTTAGCACCCTTACCTTTTTTGGCTTTGCCCGCATCCGGATGCGCCGCCTTGGCTTTACCCTCTTCCGCTTTGGTTGCGGCTGACTTTACCTCAGGTTTCTTTTCGTTTTCGCTCATACAAAATTAGGTCTTGGCCGCCTTGGTTTCTTTGCTTCGGATGACCCCAACGGTCTTCCTTGGACCCTTCCGGGTCCGCGCATTCGTCGAGGTCCGTTGACCACGCACCGGCAAGCTTTTGCGATGCCGAATACCACGGTAGCAGTTGATCGTTTGCAGACGTTTGAGATTTTGCTGAGTGTCCCGCCGCAAATCTCCCTCAATCAGGAAACGATTCCGCTGAATCACCCCGATGATCCGGTTGATCTGCTGGTCGGTCAGGTCTTTGGCGCGTAAATCTGCAGGAATCTCCGCTTCTTCCACAACTTGCCGAGCACGAGTAGCCCCAATTCCGTAAACGTAGCGCAAGCTGTACTCAGCCCTTTTTTCCCCGGGAATATCAACTCCAAGTACGCGTGGCATAGATTTAAATCAGCCCTGCCTCTGCTTCAAACGAGGATTCTTTTTGTTGATGATGTAGATACGTCCACGGCGGCGCACGACTTGGCAGTCGCTGGTTCTACGTTTGATTGAAGCTCGAACTTTCATAAAATGAATAGCCGAGCAACATATCAAAACACCCTCCCCTTGGCAAGCCCCTTATTCCAAGTACATTCAAACATCCTGCTACCCCACCCCTGCCTCCCCTTGAACCAATGAATCCCCTCTTTTCTATCCCTAATAGGCTCTAGCCTAGGTTCCTACACCTTATGATCCGTAACATCATTTTCGACTGGTCCGGCACCCTTGCCGACGATCTCACCCCCGTCCTCGCCGCCACCAATCACGTTTTCGGTCTTCACGGTAAAGCCCTCTTCACCCGAGAAACCTTTCGCGAAAAGTTCTACCTACCCTACCAAGGCTTCTATCGAGAACATTTCCCCGAAGTTCCCATCGAAGATCTGGAAAAAGTTTTCCTACAGAAGTTTCGCCAAGACCACCACTCCGTCTCTCTTCTCCTTGGCGCTAAAGAGATTCTTGAGTACTGCCAAACCCATCAACTCCCCACCTTTCTCCTCAGCACCGTCCATACCGACGATTTTGCTCATCAAGCCAAGCGCCTTCAAGTGGAACACCTCTTTCGCAAGACTTACACCAGCATCATCGATAAACGCGAAGCCATCCACGCCATCCTCGAGGAACACCACCTCCGACCCGACGAGACTCTCTTCGTCGGTGATATGGAACATGACATCGAAACCGCTCACCACGGCAATATCCGCTCCTGCGCCGTTCTTACGGGCTACGATTCTCTTGAAAAACTTCAACGCGCCCTACCCGACCACGTCTCTGCCGATCTCTTCGGCGTCATCGAAATTCTCCGTCGCCACTCCGCTCCCGAGAAAACTCCTCCCATCCCCACCGTCGGCGCCCTCATCGTGGGACCGGATAAAAGGCTCCTCATGGTTCACACCGTCAAATGGTCAGGCCTCTGGGGTATTCCGGGAGGCAAAATTAAAGGAGGCGAATCCTCAGAGGATGCTCTCCGACGCGAGATTTTAGAGGAAACAGGACTTCCCTTAGAGAATATCGATTTTGCACTCGCCCAAGACTGCATCCGTTCGAAGGAGTTTTACAAACCGGCTCATTTTGTTCTTTTGAACTACGTCGCCCATACCCCAAACACCCAAGTGATCCTCAATGCCGAAGCTGACGAGTACCGCTGGTGCACTCTGGAAGAGTGCTACAAACTTAATCTCAACACTCCCACCCGCATCCTGCTCGATTGGTATAAGAAGAATCGCTAGGGCCAACCCTACCGCTTTCCACCTGCCCTAACTTACGCTTCCTTTTTTCAAACAACGTTGGATGATCGTCGCATGAGCTGGCAATCCTCGCCCTACAAAATCGATGCTGTCGCTGGTCAAACCCTTGCCTTTTGCAACTGCGGCCAAACCAAGAACCCCCCCTTCTGCGACGGTTCCCACAAAGGATCAGGCAAAGCACCTAAAGTAATTACGATAGAGAAGGACGGGCCGATCTGGGCCTGCGGCTGCGGCAAAACAAAAAACTCCTCCTTTTGCGACGGTTCGCACAAGGGCTGAATTTCTTAACGAGTTCCCATCCCGACACCCTGAACCGTCTGAAACACTTTGCCTTCGGTCTTGATCGACGGGGCAATAATAATCTCGGTCTCTTGAAACTCTTTTAGCGTCCGCGCCCCAACATTCCCCATACAGGTGACGATCGCCCCGACCAGATTCTGGGACCCGTCGTCCAGCGTCGCTGGACCAAACAATATTTGCCGTAAACTTCCCGTTACCCCTACCTTGATCCTCGTCCCCCTCGGCAAATTCGCATGCGGCGTGGCCATGCCCCAGTGGTTTCCACGGCCTGGCGCCTCTTCCGACCTAGCAAATGCACTACCAATCATCACCGCATCCGCCCCGCAGGCGAAAGCTTTGCAGATATCCCCACCTTTATTCATCCCCCCATCGGTAATAATCGGTACATATCGTCCCCGTTTTTTGAAATAGGCATCCCTCGCCGCTGCACAATCGACCGTCGCCGTGACCTGCGGCACTCCCAACCCCAGAACCCCGCGAGTGGTACAAGCCGCCCCAGGGCCCACCCCCACCAGCAACCCCGAGATCCCTGCCTCCATCAACTCAAGACTCACCCCATAGGTAACAGTGTTCCCCACCAAAACAGGAATCTTCATCGTCTTGCAAAACTTAGCTAAATCGAAGGTCTTATATTCCGAGGAAATATGCCGGACCGTCGACACGGTCGACTGAATCACAAAGATATCCGCTCCCGCTTTTTGGGCGATAGCCCCATACCGCTCCGCCTTCTGCGGGATGGCAGACACCGCCGCCACAATTCCCGCCTTCTTCATCTCTTTAATCCGCTTCGCAATCAACTCCTCCCGAATCGGTGGCAAATACATTTTTTGGATCAAATGGGTGCTCGTCTCCTTATCTCCCTTGGCAATCTGCTCTAAAATGTCACTGGGATCTTCATAGCGAGTCTGCACCCCCTCCAAATTCAGCACCGCCAAGCCCCCCATCTTTCCCATGGCCACTGCAAACTTCACATCCACCACCCCATCCATCGCCGAAGCTAAAATCGGCACCTTGAACGTATGCTTCCCAATCGAGAAATTACAGTTCACCTCATTCGGGTTGATCGTCACATCCCCAGGGACCAGCGCGATCTCGTCAAATCCATAGGTCACCCGCGCTTGCCTGTTTTTACCAATCCAGAGTCCCATAGCTTATTTCCTTTCAGCCGATACCGCATCCAAGGGACGCCGCGCACCACATTTCCGACATCGCAGAGAGTGCCACGCATGCTCCCTTGCGTTGCGATTGCCACAAACCGGGCAAACCACCTTTTCTTTGTGCCGACGCTGCCGACGCGATGTATTCCATCCACCAACCATCCACAAAAAGAAAACGAAGCCAAGAAAAAGACACAGGTAAAGGAGAAGAAGTTGTGAACCACTCAAACTCATCATGGGGTCTCCTCCGCGCGATTATCCACCGCCCAAAGAATTCTCACCCTCCCCCACTCTACCCACTTTCCTGGAGCCGGTTCAAATCTCCATGAACGCAATAAAGTGGACGCCTCTCTGTCCACCACCGGATCCCCAGTCGTTCCTTCCAGACAAACAAAACGTACCGCACCATCCTCATCCACCCCAATCCTCGCGGTTGTCGGTTCCAGCGCAGTCGCACTTTTCATCGTAGGGAGTTCAATCGGTCTCGTTGGCTTCCGATTTTTTAAATCGCCCACCAACTCAAACCAAGATTCTGGCACCGCCCGACCCACTGCCATCGCAGATTTTTCCCGTCTACCGTCCCGATATAAACCCAAAGAGGTGGTCGCTCGCACCGCCAAGGGTGCATCCCGCCCCAATTGGCTCGGGCGGTAACCCCCAACTGTAAAACTCTTCTGCGACGGCCAAGCCAAATCCTCCCAAGGCAAGGTCACCGCTCCCGCCATGCGAGTCGGTCCTTCTTTTGGGAGTACAATCGCTGAGGGCTCATATAAACAAGCTAAACCCATCTCATTCTCCTGCCTCATAAAGAGGGAAACCTTTCCCGCGCCTGGAACGGGAATGGGAGAAAACTCTCCAGGATCCCGAAATAACGAAAACGCCAAGGCATGCGCCCCCAAGGAAAGAACCAAGAAGCCCGCCAGACGCCGACTCATCCGAGAAGGAAACCTCCAACTCATGGCGTCGAGGAGGCGGAGCGAGAGGCGAGCACCGCCGAAAGTCCGTTCTGTACTACCGCATCCAAAATCTGAGCCACCACCCCATGCCGCAATTCACGATCCGCCCGTATCACGACTACTCCCCGCGGCTCGGAGCGAGCAATCCTCGCCAACTCCACTCGCAGTTTCGCCAGATCCGTGGCCCGATCATTAAAAAAGATTTGCGGAGTTAATCCTGCCGTAGCCGTAATCACATATCGCGTATCGTTGACCCCGCCCTTGGATTGCCCTGGAGTAGGTGGATCTACCACGATCCCGGGTTGAAATACAAAACTGGACGTCAAAAGAAAAAAGATTAGCAGAAGCAAGATCACGTCGACCAAGGGGGCCATATCCAGCGGACCCCGCAAAATCCGGACCGAGGTCCGGACCTTCATGCCTTAGGCTTCTCCGAGCGTAACTCGGTCGTCACTGGCGTCTTCATGCTCATGGGCCTACTGCGACCACCCTCTTTTAAAATTTGGATCATCTCAATTGCTGCTCGCTCCATATCGTTCACTTCTGAACCCATTCGCGAAACCAGATAGTTGTAGGCCACATAAACGGGTATCGCCACCACCAACCCGGCCGCTGTCGTCAGCAACGCCTCCCAAATTCCTCCCGCCAACTCACCTACTGGCACCGTCCCTCTCGCCCCACCCACCGTTTGAAAAACGTGAATCATCCCCGTCACCGTCCCCAGTAAGCCCAGCAAAGGGGAAACGTAACCCACCGTCGCCAGAATCGAGATATTCTTTTCCAACCTCGGCACCTGCAACTGGGCCACTTCTTGCAACGATTCCCGCAAATCGGCCAGAGGCATCTCCCTCTTGAGTAGTCCTGCCTGAATCACCCGAACCGCAGGTCCATGGGCCTCGTCACACCTTTCCAACGCCTCCTGATAACGACCCTCTTTTACCAATGAAGCAATCCCCTCTAAAAATGGATCTAGCGGAGCCCCCATACGCCGATATTCCAAAATTCTTTCCGCAAAAACTGCCACCGCCACCACACTCGCCGCCAAGATGACCCACATAATCGGGCCGCCCAGTCTCATTAACTCAAGCAAGGTAGATGGCATAAACTCTTTCTAAACCTTTTTCCCTTGGGAAGCGACTCTCCTAGCAATTTCTTTCCCCATTTCCCCCGTCCCGACACTTTTTTCTCCTTTCGCCGCAATATCTCCCGTTCTCCACCCATCGGTGATCGCACCTGCCACGGCAGACCGAATCGCCCGCGCCACCTCAGGTTGCGCTAAGCTCATCTCAAACATCAGCGCCAAAGACAAAATTTGCGCGATAGGATTCGCTACTCCTTTGCCCGCAATGTCAGGAGCCGATCCGCCCGCAGGCTCATACAGACCAAAGCTCCCTTCACCCAAAGATGCGCTGGGCAGCATTCCTAAGGAACCAGCCACCGCCGCCGCCTCATCACTCAACATGTCTCCAAAAAGATTCTCACAAAGAAGTACATCAAATCGGCTTGGCTCCCTCACCAGCTGCATCGCCGCGTTATCCGCGTAGATGAAATCTAAGGTTATTTCTGGATGCTTCGCCGCCACTTCACGGACCACTTTTCGCCACAGCAGGCTTGTTTCTAAAACATTCGCTTTATCCGCCAAGGTCACCCTCTTTTTGCGGAAGGCCGCTGCCCGAAAAGCCACTTCTGCCACCCTCTCAATCTCATACGTTTCATAGACCATCGTATCCACCGCCCGCTCCCCTGTAGGGGTCTTGGTCGTCTCCTTCGGTTTCCCAAAATAAAGTCCTCCCGTCAGCTCCCGCACCACCAGCAGATCAAATCCCCCCACCACCCGCTCAGCCCTCAAAGGAGAACAGTCCACCAGCTCAGGATAAAGAACCGCAGGCCGCAGATTCGCGTACAGCCCAAAGATTTTCCTCAAAGGCAGCAGCGCGGCACGTTCCGGTTGCTCTTGGGGTGGCAAACTCTCCCACTTCGGTCCCCCCACACTCCCAAAGAGCACCGCTTTGGCCGAACGACAAACCTCTATCGTTTCCTCAGGTAAGGCACTCCCTCTTGCATCGATCGCCACCCCACCCACCAACGCCTCACGCCACTCCAGTTGAAATCCAAAAGCTTTCTCCGCCGCATCCGCCACCTCCCGAGCCGCCTTCATCACCTCAGGTCCAATTCCATCTCCTGCCAGAACAGCGATGATTTTCTTCGGCTCAGCCATCCTTTATTCCTAAATCACTCCTCTCGCCGACTCAAGCATTCGACAACCCTATCACCTTCTCCCTACCCTTAAGCCGTGAACTCTTCTGAGGCGCAAAACATTCTCCTCCATGCCCTCCAAGGCTACCTTTCTGCCGTCTCCGCCCAAAAATTGCCCGACCGCCCCGACCTCATCCCCCACTGCCAACAGTTAGAACTACTCGCGGTGCAACTCGCCCCGCACCTAGATCCACGCCTCCACCACTTTCTCGAATCCAAAAGCTATCGAAAAGCCCACGATTACCTCGCCTCTCTGTCCTCGTCCAAGCTGGCCAAATCCACTCCTCCCCGCCAATCTTGCTCCTCATGAGCACGACCTCACTCTACTACTACGTCGACGCACAGAATCAGGCCGCTGGCCCCGTTACTTTAGCCGACCTCCAAAATCTCCAATCCAACGGTACTATCCCTAACACCACCCTCGTCGCTCTCGAGGGCAGCCAAGATTGGGTCCCCTTCTCCACTCTTCCCCAACCAAACCAAACTGTTCCACTCCCCCAACCTACACCCGCTCCTGCTCCGGCCTCAGAGGGTCAACCCGCCTGGGCCACTCAACTTTTACAAAAACTCGATCAGCTTATTTCCACCAATGAAAAAATTATCCTCGCCGTGGAAAAAAGTGGCATCGCACGCCAGCCACAAACCCTCGTTCCCGCCACCGCTGCTCTGCACGCCGAGAAGCTCAGCTTAAATCCAACCCCAAAAACAGGCATCGCCCAGCAGTCCCTCGTTCCTCACCCTGGATCCGCTCCTTCCGCTATTCCCCGCCCCACCCCTCTCCCCTCAGGAATCTCCACCACCCTCCCGGCCTTAGCCCGCCCCACCAGTTCCACCACCCTCACCCCCATGGCCGTACCCGCCAACGCGGTCAAATCCCCCCTACCTCTTCCCTCCCTAGGTGCCGCCCCCGCACCCGCACCTGCCCCTGCCAAACCAGGCAACCTCTTCAGCAAATTCCTCAAAAAATAACCCTCCCCCCACAGGGCCGGGCCTAGGCCCTAGACTCATTCAGTAAAGAAACAGAGGCCGGACTTCACTTCTTTTCACTTTTTTCTCAAACTTTTCCCCTTTTTGCTGTAGGGTCAAAGATATGTCCTCGTCGAAAGTTAAAGCCAAGCATCCACAGACACCCTCCCCAACCGAAACTACTTCTCTCGATCCCGCCCTCTCCTCCGTTCCCGCTGAGCCCCTCCCCCATTCTCCCGCCCTCTCCCCAGAAGAGCTTGCCGCAAACGAGATTGCCTCCCTCAAAGACCAACTCCTACGGACCCGCGCGGAATTCGATAATATCCGTAAACGCCTCACCCGCGAGAAAGAGGAGTCACTCCGCTACGCCAACCAAGCCATTCTCAGCGACCTCCTTCCCCTCCTCGATCACCTCGAGCTCGGACTCCAAGCCGCCACCACCACCACCGACGCCGCATCCGTTGTCGCCGGAGTAAAACTAATCCAGAGCCAGTTCGATCGCTTCCTCACCGATCACGGTGTCACTCCCATCGAAGCCGTCGGCAAACCCTTCGACCCGCACTGGCACGAAGCCCTCAGCCAAGAACCCTCCCCTGGAAAACCTGAAGGTCTTGTCCTCCACCAACGACGTCGTGGCTACAAAATTGGGGATCGCCTTCTCCGACCCAGCAGCGTCGTCACGGTGGGACCCTCCCCTACCCCCGCCTCCTAAGCCGTGTCCGCCAAAAGAGATTACTACGAGGTGCTCGGCGTTAGCCGCACAGTCACCCCTGAGGAAATTAAAAAGGCCTACCGCAAACTTGCCGTCCAACATCATCCCGACAAACATAAGGGCGATAAAAAAGCCGAGGAAAAATTTAAGGAAATTGGGGAAGCCTATGAGGTTCTCTCCGATCCCGAAAAACGCCCCGCCTACGACCGCTATGGCCATCGCGCTTTCGCCCCAGGAGCTGGAGGCGGTGGGGGCGGAGCAGGATTCCATGATCCCTTTGATGTTTTCCGTGAAGTCTTTAATTCAGGCGGAGGCGGAGCCAGTATTTTTGGAGATATTCTCGAAGGCGCTTTCGGAGGAGGAGGCGGTCGTCGCACCTCCCGCTCCAATCAAGGATCCGATCTGCGCTACGATCTCGAAATCGATTTCCTCGAAGCAGTCCGCGGATGCGAGAAAGAGATCACCATCCGACGTCCCATGCCTTGCGCCAAATGCGATGGCACCGGAGCCTCCGCTGGCTCAAAAGCTGTCACCTGCCCCACCTGTCGTGGCCAAGGCCAAGTTGCAGTCAGTCGTGGCTTCTTCTCCGTTGCCCAAACTTGCCCAAAGTGTAAAGGCTCAGGCCAATCTATCCAAAATCCCTGCAAGACCTGCCACGGGGAAGGTCGCGCCGAAGAGAACGCCCGCATCAAACTTAAAATCCCTGCAGGGGTCGATACCGGTTCCCGCCTCCGGTCCTCAGGCCAAGGCGAAGCTGGCGCCCGCGGCGGACCCGCAGGAGACCTCTATGTCGTCCTCTCCGTCCTGCCTCATCCTGTCTTCCAACGCGACGAGGACGACCTCCACTGCGATGTGCCTATCTCCTTCTGCCATCTCGCCCTCGGCGCAGAAATCAGCGTTCCTAGCCTCGAGGGAGAGCTAAAACTAAAAGTACCCGCAGGCACTGCCTCCAATAAAGTTTTCCGGCTCCGCGATCAAGGGGTCCCCTCAGTCTCAGGACGTGGAAGAGGCGACCTCCATATCCGCATCACCGTCGAAGTGCCAAAGCACCTTACCCACGCGCAACGCGAAGCCCTCGAGCAGTTCGCCAAAACTTGCGACGAATCTACTCACCCCGAAGGACGATCCTTCCTCGAAAAAGCCCGAAAACTTTTCCAGTCCTAAACTCTATGCCTGGACATCGCTTCTATCAGCCCGATCTATCCGTTGCCCACCTCACCCCCGAAGAGTCCCATCACGCCGCCGATGTTCTTCGGTTGCGAGTCGGAGACTCCGCTGCAGTTTTTAATGGCCAAGGAACCGAAGCCCGTATTCGCATCACCGCCACTTCCTCCGAGAAAGTCTCCTACGAAATTCTCTCCACTGCCCGCACTTCGCGCCCTGCCTCCCGCATCCGCTTCGGCCAGGCCCTGATTAAGCCCGCTACGATGGAACTTTTAATCCAGAAACTCACCGAGCTGGGCGTATCCGAAATC
>CAMCDO010000011.1 GCA_945873585.1 Verrucomicrobia subdivision 6 bacterium
GAAATTCTCTCCACTGCCCGCACTTCGCGCCCTGCCTCCCGCATCCGCTTCGGCCAGGCCCTGATTAAGCCCGCTACGATGGAACTTTTAATCCAGAAACTCACCGAGCTGGGCGTATCCGAAATCTGGCCCATTGCCTCCGAGCGATCTGTTTCGAAACCCACTGGCGAAAAGAAATCGTCCTCTCGCTGGGAATCCATTGCCCTAGCCGCTTGCAAACAGTCGGGCCAGAACTGGCTTCCCACAATTTACCCATCCGCTCCCCTCGAAACTTTTCTCTCCGCCCCCGATCCCGCCCCCGCCTCCTCGCGGATCATCGGTTCCCTCCAACCCGACGCCCAGCCTCTTCCCCTTATCCTTAGCGAAATCCGTGCCACCGGAAAGGCACTCTCTCTCGACCTACTCATTGGCCCCGAAGGCGATTTCACTCCCGCCGAAGTTGGGCGAGCCCGTGCAGCTGGCTTTCGTCCTGCCTCCCTCGGTCCTCTCGTCCTTCGCTCCGAAACCGCCTCCCTCTTTCTCGCGTCCGTCCTCCACTACGAATTCAATCTTCCCCATTGAAGCCACTCCTCATTTGCACCGATTTCGACGGCACCCTCGCAGGGGATGACCCCGCAGCTCCTCTCGCACCAGACTTTTTCGCTTGGCTGATCAAAGCTCGCAAAACCACTTCCGTCTCCTGGGTCGTTGCCACGGGACGCTCTTGGGAAAGCCTCAGGGAGGCCCTTGTCTTTCATCAAGCCCCTCTCCTCCCAGATTGGGTTGTCGCCGTCGAACGAGAAATCCATCAGGTCAAAGATCAGCAAGCCCAGGCGTTGCATGAATGGAATCAGCCATGCACCGATGCCCACCAAGCCCTATTCGGTCGCCACGGAGCCCTCTTCGAACAGATCGAACGTGAAGTCGGATCCCATGACGATGTCACCGTTATTCCGGATGCAGGCACCATCGGCCTTATCGCTGGTTCTAAAGAAAGCATCGACCGCACCCACTCCCTCGTTAGCAATATCCTGCAGAACCACCCCGAGATCGCTACCGTCCGCAACGGGCCCTACTTTCGCTTCTCCCACGTCGACTACCATAAAGGCTCTTGCCTCGCCCATATTCAAAAACTCCTCGATCTAGATTCCTCCTCGACCTTCATTGCTGGCGATAACCTCAATGATTTACCCATGCTCACATCCGAATTCGGCCGCTACCTCGCTTGCCCTTCCAACTCCGTGCTCGAGGTCATCCAACAGCTCAAAAAAGAGGGTGGATATATTGCCAAAAAAGAAGCGGGCGATGGTATTGCTGAAGCCCTCCACCATTTTTTTCCACTTTCCTAATCGTTTTTCACAAATTCCATTCTTCCCGCCAGTTCTGACTTCTCCATCTCCGCACTTTCTCTACCTTAGCTAGGTATGCCCCGCCGTACCGACCTCAAATCGATCCTCATCATCGGCTCAGGCCCCATCATCATCGGCCAAGCCTGCGAATTCGACTACTCAGGTGTTCAAGCCTGCAAAGCCCTGCGCGAAGAAGGTTACAAGGTCATCCTCGTTAATAGTAACCCCGCCACCATCATGACCGACCCCGAATTCGCCGATCGCACTTACATCGAGCCGATTACCCCAGAAGTAGTCGAAAAGATCATCGCTAAGGAAAAGCCGGACGCACTCCTCCCCACTCTCGGAGGCCAAACTGCTCTCAACACTGCTATGGCTCTCCACGAATCGGGCGCTCTCACCCGCCACAATGTCAAACTCATCGGCGCCCAAGTCGATGCCATCCGCAAAGGAGAAGATCGCCAACTCTTCAAAGAGTGTATGGCAAAAATCGGACTCGAGTGCGCCCGCTCCGTCACCGCCCACACCATGCCGGAAGCCCATCTCGCCATGGAGAAGATTGGCACCTTCCCCCTCATCATTCGTCCCGCCTTCACCCTTGGCGGCACCGGCGGAGGCATCGCCTACAACCGAGAAGAGTTCGAAAAGTTTGCTGCTTCAGGGCTCGATGCCTCCCCCACTTCCGAAATCCTTGTCGAAGAATCGCTCCTTGGCTGGAAAGAGTACGAAATGGAGGTCATGCGCGATCACGCCGATAACTGCGTCATCATCTGCTCCATCGAAAACTTCGATCCCATGGGAGTTCACACCGGCGACAGCATAACTGTCGCCCCAGCCCAAACTCTGACCGATCGCGAATTTCAACGCATGCGCGACGCCTCCTTTGCCGTTATCCGCGAAATCGGCGTCGAGACAGGCGGTTCCAATATCCAGTTTGCGGTCTGCCCCCGCACAGGACGAATGATCGTTATCGAAATGAATCCCCGCGTCTCCCGCTCCTCCGCCCTCGCCTCCAAGGCCACCGGCTACCCTATCGCCAAGATCGCTGCCAAACTGGCCGTCGGCTACACCCTCGACGAACTCAAGAACGATATCACTCGCGTCACTCCCGCCTCTTTCGAACCCACCCTCGACTACGTCGTTACCAAAATCCCCCGCTTTACCTTCGAAAAATTCCCAGGGGCAGAGGCCATCCTCACCACCTCCATGAAAAGCGTTGGGGAGGCCATGGGAATCGGCCGAACTTTTCAAGAGTCCTTTATGAAAGCGCTTCGCTCCTTGGACATAAAAGGTCTGGAGGGTCGGCTCGACTTCGGAACCCGCACTGCACCCGTGCCTGAGGATCAACTCACCATTCAGCTCCGCACCCCTCACCCAGCCCGTATCTGGTATGTCAGCCACGCTTTCAACCGAGGCTGGTCGGTAGAGCGAATTCATGAAATCACCCGAATCGATCCATGGTTTCTCGAGAATCTTAAGGAAATCACCGACCTCGGGCGCCGCCTAGAAAAAGAGTCCTGGTTGGGCCATCCCCCCGGATTACCGTTGCTCCAACAAGCCCGCCAGGCTGGCCTCTCCGATGCCGACCTCGCCCGCATTCTCCCAGGACCACTTGAAGAACTCGTCACCCGCACCCGCACCGTCCGCGCTTGGCGGGAAAAACACCAAATCCATCCCACCTTTCGCCTCGTCGATACCTGTGCCGCCGAATTTGAAGCCTACACTCCCTACTACTACTCCACCTACGACCCCAACCACGACGAATCACGCCTCAGCCAAAAACCTAAAATCATTATTCTCGGCGGTGGCCCGAACCGCATCGGACAAGGCATCGAATTTGATTACTGCTGCGTCCACGCCAGCTTCGCCCTCCGCGAAGATGGTTTCGAAACCATTATGGTCAACTCTAACCCCGAGACCGTCTCCACCGACTACGACACCTCCGATAAGCTCTACTTTGAGCCCCTCACTGCGGAAGACGTCATCCACATCTATCGGGCGGAGAACAAAAACGATCGTGTTCTCGGCGTTATCGTCCAATTCGGCGGCCAAACCCCCCTCAATCTCGCCGCCGAACTTCAAGCCGCTGGAGTTCGTATCCTTGGCACCTCCGTCGAATCAATCGAACGAGCCGAGGACCGTAAACTATTCTCCGCCATGGTCGAAAAACTCGGACTCCGCCAACCTCCCAATGCCACCGCCACCACCGCTGACGAAGCGGTCGCCGCAGCCACCCAGATTGGATTTCCCCTTCTACTCCGACCCTCCTTTGTCTTAGGCGGCAGGGCCATGCGTATCGTCTACTCCGTTGAGGAAATTCGCACCTACATGAAAGAGTGCACCGAAGTCGCCCCTGGCCGACCCATCCTCCTTGATCGATTTCTCGAAGACGCCACCGAGGTGGATGTCGACTGCGTCTCCGATGGTAAAGATGCGGTCATTGGCGCGGTCATGGAACACATTGAGCAAGCAGGCATTCATTCGGGCGATAGCGCCTGCGTTATTCCTAGCCGCTCCTTATCAAAAAAAGTTCTGCAAGAGATTCGCACCGCAACCCTTTCGCTCGCACGTGAGCTAGGTGTTCGTGGCCTGATGAACATCCAGTTCGCCGTGCAAAAGGACACCATCTATGTCCTCGAAGTGAATCCTCGCGCCTCCCGCACCGTCCCCTTTGTCAGTAAAGCTATCGGCAGGCCACTCGCCAAAATTGCCTCCCGCGTAATGGCGGGAAAAACCCTCAAAGAACTCGGCTTTACCAAAGAGATCATTCCAGATTTCTTTTCCGTCAAAGAGGCCGTCTTCCCCTTCGCTCGCTTCCCTGGGACCGACATCCTCCTAGGCCCTGAAATGAAATCCACAGGCGAGGTCATGGGCATCGATCGATCCTTCGGCTTAGCTTACGCCAAAGCTCAAATGGCCGCTCAACCATCTTTGCCCACATCAGGCTCTGTTTTTCTTAGCGTCCGCGATAGCGATAAAGAGTCAGCCACCAAGATCGGCCAAGGACTTCATAAACTTGGCTTCAAAATTGTTTCCAGCTCTGGAACAGCCCGCAAACTGACCGATGCTGGTATTCCCTGTACCGCTCTTCTCAAGCTTTCCGAAGGGCGCCCCAACGTGGTCGACCTCATCAAAAACAAAGAAATCACTCTCGTCATCAATACCCCAGCCGGCAATGTCGCGCGTTCCGACGAGATTCAGATTCGGACTAGTGCACTGAAACATCGAATCCCGGTCATGACCACAGTCGCCGCCGCTGAAGCTAGCCTCGAAGGCATTCAAGCCCTCCGCACCCACGGACTCCACGTCCAAGCCTTGCAAGATTATCACCCTAAAAAAACCTAACCCCCCCCTTCGCGCCCTTGGCGGTCTTGGCGTGAGAAAAAGTCTGCGCGTCTCTACCCCGCACCCGCCCCGACCTGCGTCGGGGTCCACCCCGTATACTTTGCCGACTGCTCCTCCGCGTGATATGAACTCCGCACTAAAGGCCCACTTTCACAAACTCCAAAACCCAACACCAACGCTCTCTCTTTCCACCGCGCAAACTCCTCCGGTGTCACCCAACGATCGATCGGCAAATGCTTCTCCGTCGGCCGCAAATACTGCCCCAAAGTCAGGATATCCACCTTCACCTCCGCTAAATCCGCCAACGTCTCTTCGATCTCCTCCTCCCTCTCCCCAATCCCCAGCATCAGACCGGTCTTCGTCACAAAACCACGATTCTTCGCCCGCTGGAGAACTTCCCGACTCCGATCATACCTCGCCTGCACCCGAACCGGCTTCTGCAAGCGCCGAACCGTCTCCATATTATGATTCAAAATATCAGGATCCGCATCCAGCACCGTATTCAATGACTTCTCTTCCCCCTTAAAATCAGGAATAAGAACTTCAATATGTGTCTCGGGATTCACATGTTTGACCGCCCTCACCGTTCTCGCCCATATTTCCGCCCCCCCATCAGGTAAATCATCACGTGCTACCGACGTAATCACCGCATGTTTCAACCCCATGATCCTCACCGCATCTGCCACCCGCGCAGGCTCCCCAAAATCCACCTCCCCAGGCTTCCCCGTGGCAATCGCACAAAAACGACAACTCCTCGTACAAGTCTCCCCCAAAATCATGATCGTGGCCGTCCCTCGACTCCAGCACTCCCCCAGATTCGGACAGTGCGCACTCTCACACACCGTGTGCAGCTTGTTGCCCTTCACTAAATCCCGGACTTTAGCGTACTCGGGTCCGCCAGGAATCTTTGCCCGTAACCATGGGGGTTTCTGCATCACAGATTCTAGCCTAGCAAAAAATAACAGCCAACGCATCAGAGATTGTAAAATCAATCCACCCACAATCAGGACCTGAACAGTCTCCCCACCCTTATCCTTCTTTATTCACCAAGAGCTACCCGAAGAAGCAGTGCGCTCTTGGACTTATCTCGCTTCCTTCGATTCTCAAATGGAGTGACCAAGATTCTGTCCAATTCCTTTCGCACGGGTCTGCTCGGAGCTCTTTTGCTTTTCGCTCCTGCCACCTCATCCCACGCCATGGACGAGGAAACCGCCAAAACCATCACCGACCTTAAAGCCCAACTCCAACTCCTCATGGACAAGGTGACCAAACTCGAATCCCAAGTCGTCCCACCCACCCCAAGTATCTCCACCCCAACCACCCCAGGCACCACTACCCAAACTAATGTCGTAACCTCCACCACTTCGCTTACCCCTTCGCCCACTCAAGCCGCCCAGCCACCACCAAGCGAAGACATTCCCGGGTGGATTCTCTCCGAAAGAACACTCGACGGAACAACCGAAACCGCCAGCAATGCAATCCAGCACGGAAGACCCAATCCGCCTATGCTCGATATGTCAGAAAATGGCCTCATCTTCCGATCCAAAGACAATCGGCACGCTCTTCGCTTCGGCGGCGAACTCCAGTTCGACCGTCGCGAATTTATCGATGATGGTTCCTCCACCGTTTCCAAATTCCTCATCCGACGCGCTCGCCCCTACGCTGCAGGCTACTTTTATGACGACTGGGATTTCCGCTTTGCCCAGGAGTTCTCCGTGACTTCACCCAATGGTGCCAACTATCAGAGCACCATTGCCGATGCCTTAATTAATTATCACGCCATAGAAGAGCTTCAGCTCCAAGCTGGAAAATTCAAAGCCCCCATCTCTCTTGAAATGAATGTCGCGGGCGTCAACACCATGTTTAACGAACGAAGCGTTACGGAAAATCTTACCCCCAACCGCGTCATCGGCTTTATGACCCACGGCCTTCTCTTTGATGAAAAACTTTCTTGGGCCGCCATGGTCGGTGCCAATGCCCGCAACGATAACCTTCAAACCGGTCTCGACGTCCATTCAGGCACCATGGGCTACTTCCGGCTCTTTGCCAGACCCTTCAAGGATGAATCCAGCGTCCCCGAAGCAATCCGAGGACTCCATCTGGGGGTAGGAGGAAGCATTGGAAATCAAACCCACTCCAACTCAGGAACCTCTACCCTTTTCCAGTCCTACAGCACCGATGGAGGAAACTCCTTCTTTGTTTTCCCCGACGGACTCAATACCCAAGGGGAACACTGGCGGATCTCCCCTCAACTCTACTACAATTACGGCCCCTTCGGCCTGATGGGTGAATTCATCGCCGAAAAACAAGGGGTCAACACCTCGGCTGTTGGAGCAGGTGGGGGCTTCACCAACTACGAAAGCACCGCTTGGAACATCTCCGCTAACTACGTTCTCACAGGAGAAAAAGCCACTCTCGACGGGATCATTCCCCGCGAACCCTTCGACTTCAAAAACGGGACGTGGGGCGCTTGGGAAATGGCCCTGCGCTACGACGGTATCGCTCTTGGAGATAATATGTTCCGCCCCGTCTCCCAGGGAGGCCTAGGAGCCTCAGCCACCGAAAACGCCACCGGTATCAATGGGGTTTCCTGGGCTCTGAACTGGTATATCAATCGAATCATCCGACTAGGTCTTACTGTCGAATATAACGCCTTCACCGGAGGAGGCGCCCCTGGCACCGTGGTGGAGAACAACGAACTCGGCATTCTCACCCGCCTCCAGTTAGTGTACTGAGCCTCAAGCTTGTCTACCGCGCCTCGTACTGATAAATAAAATAAATGAAAACAATCCATGCCATTTTTCAAACTTCCTCTCTACTTCTGCTCCTCTCCCTGACCTCCTCATCAGCCGGCATTCTCCCTGAAAAGGCCCGCACTACCCTCGAAGCAGGAAATAAACGATTTGCCGAAGGTAAAGCCATCGCTCACGGATGGCAGCAGGGCACCGTGACAAAAACTGGCTCCCTCGGCCAGACCCCCTCGGTTGCGGTTCTCACCTGCGCCGATTCCCGCACCCCCGCCGAGCTGATTTTCGATATGGGCGTAGGCGATCTCTTTGTTTGTCGAAATGCCGGTGGCTTCGACACCCCAGAAGTCAACGCCACCTTCGAATACGGAGTCGCCGCCCTCGGCGTCCACACCATCCTTGTTCTCGGCCACACCAAATGCGGCGCCGTCACCGCCACCCTTGCAGGCACACCCGTCCCCGGAAATATTTCCCTTTTAACCAAGGCTCTCGAACCCGGGATCGCGAAAGTTCGCCAAGAACACAAGGACCTTTCCAAGGAAGATCAACTCAACCACGCAGTCGAAGCTCTCACCCGCTATCAAATGCTAGAACTACTCAAAAACAGCGCTCTCCTTCAAAAAGCCCATGCCGAAGGAAAACTCCAGATCATGGGCGCAGTCTACGATGTGGAAACTGGCAAGGTCCGCTTCCTCAACTAAGACCTCTCCGCTCGTTTTCCCCTCTGAATGAGGCTACCCTTTGGGATGGCCTCGCCACACAAACCCGAACTCCTCGCCCCCGCTGGTGACTGGGAGTGCCTCAAAGCCGCGGTTACCGCAGGCGCCGACGCCGTCTACTTTGGCCTACCCGCCTTCAACGCACGTCTCCGTGCAGAAAACTTTACCGAAGCCGACCTCCCAAAAGTCATGGACTACCTCCACACCCGTGGCCGTCGCGGCTACCTCACCCTAAACGTTCTCATTTTTCCATCCGAATTAGCCGAAGCAGAGCGACTCCTCCGCCTCGTCGCTCATTCCAATGTCGACGCCATCATCGTCCAAGACCTTGGCTTAGTTCGACTCGCCCAAAAAGTCTGCCCTCAGCTTGCCCTCCACGCCTCGACCCAGATGACTCTCACCTCGCCCGAAGGCGTCGCCTTCGCCCGTCGCCAGGGCATCTCCCTCGCCGTTCTTGCCCGTGAACTCTCCCTCCGCGAACTCGCCAAATTCCCATCGGCAATCGACCCCTCAGGCCTTCCCTTAGAAGTCTTCGTTCATGGAGCCCTCTGCGTTGCCTACTCAGGCCAGTGCCTGACCAGCGAAGTCCTCGGTCGCCGCAGCGCCAACCGTGGCGAGTGCGCTCAAGCCTGCCGTATGCCCTACACCCTCGAAGTCGACGGCCAACCCCGCGACCTCGGGGATCGTGCCTACCTTCTCTCCCCCCAAGACCTAGCCGCTGTCGATGAGATCCCTGAACTCATCAAACTCGGCCTCCACTCCTTCAAGATCGAGGGTCGGCTCAAATCGCCTGACTACATTACCGCCGTCACCAGCGTTTATCGCCAAGCCGTCGATCGCGCCATTGACCAACACCCCGCGCCCGCATCTCTCGAAGAAAAGTACCGCTTAGAGATGACCTTCAGTCGCGGCCTTTTTTCAGGATGGTTCCACGGGGTCGATCATCAGCAACTCGTCCACGCCCGCTTCGGAAAGAAACGTGGTCCTTTTGCGGGCAAGATCGCCCGCACTGGTCCTGACTGGCTCGAGTTGGATGAAATTCTCACCCCTCTCCATCCTGGCGACGGCGTCGTCATCGATCGGGGCTCGGATACAGACAACGAGCCGGGCGGATTTCTCTTTGGCGTTCAAGGGAATCGGATCAGCTTTCGTCACGGATCCCTTCCTCCCCACTCCACTCGACCTGGCGATCGCGTTTGGAAAACCAAAGATCCACAGCTGGAAAAACTACTGCGATCCGAACGCTCGCGTGAAACTCCTGCCCAAACCTCCCCCATCAATTTGGTAATTTCTGGAAAAGCAGGCCAACCCTTACAAATCACCGCCACAGCCTCGCACACTCAACACATCCTCGACTCCGCCATCCCCCTCTCCACTGCTAAGAACCGACCCCTCACCGAGGAATCTTTGGCTGAACAGCTCGGACGCCTAGGGGGTACACCTTTTCATCTCGGCACCATTTCCGCCACCCTCCCCGAGCCCGTCATCCTTCCCGTCTCCGAACTCAACCGCCTTCGCCGTGAAATCGTCTCCCGCCTATCCGAGGAACAACATTCTCACATTCCCAAGTATGTAAGAACTTCACCCCTCACGCCCGTTCCTCTCCTTCCCACCCTCCTCCAATCCATTCATACCAAGAAATCCACTCTCCCCGCTCCCTCACAACCCGTTATCTCCGTTCTCTGCCGCACTTCCGAACAGGCCCAAGCCCTCTCAACCGAATCCCCCGACCTCCTCTATCTCGACTTTGAGGATCTTCGCCGTTTTGCCCCCACCATCGAAACTCTCAGAAAATCCTCCCAAGTTCCCATCTTTCTCGCTACCCCCAGAATTCAAAAGGCGGGCGAGACTGGGTTTTTCCGCCTTATCGAAAATGCCCAACCCGATGGTGTCCTCATTCGAAACCTTGGCGGTCTTGACCACTTCCGCTCCTTGAATATCCCTATCGTCGGGGACTTCTCCCTCAATATCTCCAACCCCCTCTCCGCCGATCTCTTTATCTCCGAAGGCCTCCAGCGCGTCACTCCCAGCTATGATCTCAATATTTCGCAACTACTCGAACTCCTCCAAACCTCCCCGCCCTCTTGGTTTGAACTCACCCTCCACCAACACATCCCCATGTTTCATATGGAACACTGCGTCTTTGCCGCTTTTCTATCCGAAGGCAAAGACCACCTCACCTGCGGTCGTCCTTGTGATCACCATCGAATTTCCGCTCGTGATCGAGTCGGCGAATCCCATCCCATTCGCGCCGATGTCGGTTGTCGCAACACCGTCTTTCATGCACGCCCCCAATCTGGCGCTTCCCATATCCCCCAACTTCTCGCCACTGGGCTACGCCACTTCCGCCTCGAGCTTTTGGAAGAGTCGCCTGAAGAAGCGGTCCTCCTCTTAGCCTCCTACCGCGAGGCCCTCCTCGGCCACTCCGATCCCTCTCACCTCGCCCACTCACTCGGCGCCCGCGACCAACTCGGTGTCTTGGCCCGGTAAACCTAACCGCGGCGCAGAAGTACACGTTCTGACTGGCCAGATCTGCGTTGGCCGCCGATGCATTCCGATTCCTCTCGGGGCTTCCTATCCTTAGCGAACTTTGCGTGAGGAGTACGTGCGAAAGCTCGTCCCGGAACCATAGGATATCCTTATCTCTCTATGAATCTGGTCTTTACAACTATTTTCACATTTCGAAAAATAGTACCGCAACTTTTGCCCATTTCCCCAGTTATATCCTCCATGACAACATCACTCAAAACCCATCGTGGCGCGTTGGCCTTAGGCCTCCTCGCCTTCACCCTGATCCATCCTACCCATCGCCTCGTGGCAGAGGTTTGCCAGGACAAAGATAAAACCGCCAGCCTACTCAAAAGGTTCGATGCCAACCAAAATGGCAAGATCGACCCCGAAGAGCAGGCTACCGCCGATCAAGCACGCCAAGAGCTGTTCCGTCGCCTCCACGGTAAATATGATGCCGATGGCAACGGCCAACTCAGCGAGCCAGAAAAAGCCAACCGTCGCTTGGACCTCCAAGCCATGCAAAAAGAGAAACTCACCAAGTTTGATAAAGACGGCGACGGACGCCTCAGTCGCGAAGAGCGCGCTACAGCCATCTCGGCCAAGAAAGCCAATCCCAAAGGCACTCCCGCTAAGAAAACGGGAGCTTAATTAGCCGATCGTTTCCCCACTCGTGCCCGGACGCGAGTGGGGAGACTTTTCGTTGAAGCACGCCCCACCCGCTCCATCTTTTCCCCACGGCTTAACTGCTTAAAATAAACCTCCGCACTCCTCGCCTCCTTCTCACTTCGCTTTCTCCACGCCGCTACCAACCGCACAGGCAACCTGCTCCGCGTGAACTTTCCCCCTACTCCCTTCTCGTGCGCTAATAACCGCTTCTCTAGCCGATTCGTCCACCCCGTGTACAACGAACCATCCCCGCACTCTAAAACATACAGCCACGCACTCACCCCTCCCCCCGCCACTTTCCCCTTCCCACCTTAATCTTTGCCCGTTGCCTCTTTCCCTCCACCAAATTCCGTGTCGCACCCCAGCTCCTTTTGGCTTTTCGACTTCTCTCCTTTGATCTCTCCGCTGCTTTCGCCAACCGAATTCTTCTCTCCCGCTCGACCAAAGCCGCCACCATTCTTTTCCTTGCACGGATTCGGTTAGCCTCCCGAAAACGCTCCTCTTGCGCCACTACCGTGACCCCGGTCGGAATGTGCCGTAGCACCACTTTCGTCTCCACCTTTTGTACATTTTGCCCACCTCGGCCACCCGAACGCGAAAATTCCTCCACCAAATCCTTCTCCTCTAACTTCATCTCCTCACTCCTTGGCTCCGTACACCCCAATCTCTTTCCACTACCTCTTTTTCCATTTCCCATCATCCTCTTGGATCCACTCCCCAGGATAACTTGCCTGCCGCACTCTCTGGGCAAACTCCTTCGCATACTGCGCCTCACTCTTTTTCTCAATCAGCGCCTTCTCTGCAAATAACTTTTCCCGTGCCCCATTCTCCTTCGCCACCACTGTCTTAGCATAATCAATGTAAGCCTGATCCTTCGGCATCTCCTTCAACACTAGCAGACCATCCTTCCCTTCTCCCACCTTATGATCATTTTTTAGCTCCTGTACCTGATGCGAAAGCATTCGCCTCTCCTCTCCTGCACTTAACGTTGTCATCTCCACTTTTCCAGCCGTCCCACCCTTCTGCTCCACATCCACCTTCATATTAATATCCACTTTCAAAGGCTCAGGCGTATCCAGTCGCACCGTGGCACACCCCACCAACAGCCCAAACCCTCCTACCACGAGGATGTCTCTAAAAACAAATTTCACCTATCCACGCTAACACCAAAGAACCACTCGGGTCGATCACCCGTCCACTACCCCCCCCGTTTTTCCTACCGCCACTTCCATCCTCCCCAAATTCTCACTTGTGTCTAAACTCGAGCCGATGCGCCGCCACTCCTTTTTTGTCCTCCTTGCCGTTCTTCTCACTTTCATCGCTCTTCCCACCGTACCCCTGCACATCGCTCTGTTTCTTACCAACACCCCCGCAAGCTTCTCCTCCGCCCTTTGGCGCGGGTACGGCTACCTCGAAATTCGTGGTATTCAGTACGGAGAAGCGATTCAAGTTCAGGCCCTCGCCGTTAAAATCGACCCCTCTCTTTTTCTTGGACGTATTTCTGAGGTCCGCCTCTACGGTGCCGAAGGTTGGCTCAGCCGATTCGAAACCCACTCCACCCCCTCCAAATACAGCCTTCCGCTACGTATCGCGCGTCTTCTCATCGAAAACTCAACTCTTCAGCTCGATAATCTCGGACCCGGTATCCCTCCTACCCCGCTCCGCCTCGGAGATACCACCCCACTCCTTTTTACCGATGTTCGCCTTGGTCCCCAACCCTCTGGTGAATCCAATTCCGAACTTCAAAGTGCGACCATCGAAAACCTCACTTTCTACTCTCCCAACGATGCCCTCGCTCCTGTCCTTTCTTTTTCTAGGATCGACATTGCTTTCACTTGGGAGGGCCTCACTCACAAAAAGCTTCAATCTCTCTGCCTCACTACCCCCACCGTCTACCTAGGGGACGACCTCTTTGCCTTCGTCGATCGAATCCAAAGCAGCTCCTTGCCCAGTAACCAATCCGACGGGCCATTTTCCATCGAGGACTTCCGCCTCAACGACGGGCGCCTCAGTGTTTCCATCTACGGCCAACCCGTCCTGCAACTTCCCGTCCACTTCGCCGCCGAACAAAAGAATCTCCAACTCCGCGACTTCACCGAAATCCAGCTCGCCACCACCTTTACCGTTCCCCCCTCCAATCTCGACTACCCCGCCTACGACCTCTCCGTAATTAACCTTCGCGGAAATCTCTACTTCAGTCTCGGCCAAGATGCCCAAGGTAAACGCTCCGATAATATCGTCCCCACCCTTTTTGCGGATCGTCTCACCTGCCACGGACTCACCGCCGAAAAACTCTCCGTTTCCGTTACCGTTAGTGCCGATGGTATCTTTGCCCGAGCCAGCGCAGGCCTCGGCGGCGGATCTCTCGATGGCGGTCTCTCCCTTCTTTTTAAACCCGACCTACCTTGGTCTGCTTGGTCCTCCATTACAGGAATGGAAAGCCAAGTGGTCACCGATGCCCTCACCCCCTCCTCCTTTCGCCTAAGCTCGCGAGTCGACGCCCTACTCAATATCTCCGCTCAAGGAAAAGAGATCCGTGGAGGCTACGGCACCATGTCCTTCTATCATGGAGGCCGACTCCAAATTCCTAGCGTCGACAAAGTGGCTCAGCGCATCCCCCTAGACTGGAGCTGGATCAAACAAGGATCCGCTCGTGCCGCCCTTAGCGTCATCCGTGACTATGGCTTTGATAGCGGAGAAATTCGTGCCCTCTACCAACCACCCAATGGCCGCCTCACTCTTAATCTCCGCGGGCCAGAGGGGAAACGCGACATCACGCTCAACTGGCTCCCCCCAGGCTCCTAAACCACGCGAAAGCGTGTCCCGCAACCGCGGGATCACTCACCACCTTGCCCTCTTAACCCCTTAATCCCTTCCCCACCCCCCCCTACCGGCACCAGCACCGCATCTTCCATTCCATGAATCAACTTTTTATCAGTCGGACATAAAGTCGCCAAAGCGCCCTTCAAGGCCACCTTCTCACCTGTAACCAAATAATACGGGCATAACCGTACTTTCCATTGCTCGTCTTGTATCTCACCCCGCTCCTCACTCCATACCGGATGGGTTACGACGGCAGGATGGACAAATTTTTGCAAAAGATGTGGCTGCTGATTCCACTCCCCCAACGCTCGTCGAACCTCCTTCACCCAACGCTCCTTTGGATGATCACTTCCTACCAGTACCCCCCTCGATCCCCACGCCCTCGGGGAAAAGCCACTCACCTTAATCACCAGCTCCCTTCCCTTTTGGCTAAAACCCTCCAACTCATCCCACGCCTGAATCCCTAACTCGGGCAACACTCCCTCAGGCGGTAACTCCATCGGCCTCATCGGCCATGCTCTCGGAACCAGTCCACGCAACTCCTTGAAATATCCCTCCCCCAACTCCCTCCTCCACCACTCCTCCAAGGGCTTCATCCAGAAGAGCGCCCACCATAACTTCTCCTCCAAATAAGCTTTCGGCGGAGCCTCCATTTTGATTTCCTCGTTCCAAGTAGCCCGGATCCCATCCAACCCCATCCAGTCAAACATTTCGAAAAAACGATACGGTCCTGCCGATCCAAATCGATAATGTTCGGCGGATTTCACTCTCTCCTTTCCAATCAACCACTCCCACTCAGGCCGATAATCTTCCGCCTCCTTGGAAATGACTACTTCACCCGAATCCCCTAATATCTTCTCGACCAAGGATCGCATCCCACTGCTCCCACCAAGAATCGTCTGGTCCAACTTCGCGTACTCCCCTTGGAGCCACGCCGTTAGCCCAACTCCTCCCGGCACCGCGTCAATCTCCGTCAAAGCCCAACCTCCATCTGTCCGAATCAAATCAGGTCGCAATACCCTTGGCAAAGATCCCCTTCCCTCTCTTCCAATTCGAACGACTTCCTCGGGTTTTCCTAAGTCCAACCAGTCCGAAACCCACTTCGGTGCATCCCCAGCCACGCTGGCCCGATACAGCTTATCTGCGGCCCGTTGAAAAGCAGACAACTTCTTTCCTAATCCCTCAAGGAACAGAACATCCTTTGCCTCAAGATTCAACGGTCGATCCGACCACCTCCAACTTTTCCCCTGAAAAAGACCCTCACCAGGAAGCGCTCTCTTCAGCTTCTCAATCGCTTCCCGTGCAGCACCAATCATCATCGGAGACCACACCCTGCCAATTGGCCAGCCAACCGAATCGCCGCCATCAAACTATCTGCCTTCGCTTTACCCTTTCCTGCCAGATCAAAAGCAGTTCCGTGATCAGGCGAACACCGCACCACCGGCAAGCCTACCGTCACATTCACCGTACTCTCAAAATCCAATAGCTTGGCAGGAATCAGTCCTTGATCGTGATACAACGCCACCACCCCATCAAACTCCCCTCTTCCAGCCCTCCAAAAAACCGTATCTGGCGATTCCGGACCCCATACTTTCAAACCTAGTTTCTTGCTTAACTCCCTCACCGCAGGCTCCACCACCATCCTCTCCTCGTTGCCAAACAAACCACCTTCGCCCGCATGAGGATTCAATCCACAAACTGCAATCCGCGGCTTGCGAAACTCTATCCTCCGTAACGTCTCGGCCAAATGCATCCCCGCCTGCACAATCTCAGCCTTCGAAAAATTACTTACCGCCTTCTTCAAGGAAAGATGTGTACTCACTAGGGCTACCCGCAACCTCGGCCCAATCATCATCATCGTCACCTCACTACCCTTAAGACCAAAAGCTTTTGCATAAAACTCTGTCTGCCCAGGAAACTGAAACCCGACCCGCCGCAACCACTCCTTCGAAACAGGGCCATTCACCACGCCAGCGATCTCCCCCGATTTCAAAAGTCGCACACTCTCCTGCAGTGCCTCCCATGCCATCCGCGCCCCTTTTAAATTAGGCCGTCCAGCTCGAACCCCCACCGAATTGCCAATTATTCTCAACTGATACGAACGACCCATCTTCCTTACCGCCTCCCGCACTAGCTCAGGACCAACTCCCGCAGGATCACCCAGAGTAATGCCCAAGACAGCGTTTTTCTTTGCTCCCCGTGAAGAGATTCTCACAGGAATCTTTCGATATAGGCATCCCGCTTCAACCGTTCGATCCACTCTTTTTGTACCTTCTCACTCTCTGCCGCGACTAAAGTACTTTCAATCGCATCACGAATACTGGAAAGGGGAGTTACCGTAGCTTTTTTTACCTCCTCCACCTGTAATAGGTAGTAAGCAGGCGGCCCTTTTGCGGAGGGCAAACTCAGGATTCCGCTCGCTTGCCCAGGGCGCAAACTAAAAGCCACGTCGGCAAGCTCACTCTTTAAACCTTCCCGCTCAGCCCAACCGCCCTGATCCATAAAAAGCCCACCACCAGCCCGATTATAATCCGAGTACTTCCTAGCTAAAACCGCGAAGTCCACCCCCGACTCTACCTGCGCCAAAACCTCTTTGGCCTGAGCTTCCACCTCCGCACTACTCTCGGGCGCAAAATAAATCATCCGTAACTTCACTCGATCGGGCTGTAAAAAGTCTCGAATATGATTCTGATAATACTCCTCGATCATGTGCGGCGAAATCGTGATAAAGCGTTTCGCATTAATCTGCCTCATTTGCTGCACAATAAATGTTTCTTGAATGTTTTTCTTCCAGTCCGCCATCGTGATCCCTCTTTCTTCGAGTGTTTTCACCAAAGCCTGCCGATCTCCTCCAAACTGATCCCGAACTCTTTGCCGTTCCTCTCGATCAAAATAATAGGCAGGAAAATTATAACCCTTTTTCTTGTAGTCCTGAATAATCAGGCGTGTCTCAATTAAGGAGTCTAAAACCGTTTTCCGTCGCTCACGGATTCTCGCCTTTCTCTCGTCATCGGTTATTTTACCCGCTTGCTGCTGGTTCTTTAAGTCATCCTCCTCCATCTGCGTCTGCGCCAACACGTCTCGGAAAGTAATCGCCTCGCTATTAATTACCGCCGCCACTCCGTTGTTGATCGAGTTTTGCCCCCAACTCGATGCCAGAAAACACCAGAAAGCGAAGACGAGGACCAGCGGGGTAGGTGGGATTATCTTAGCCATGCTTCCAGTTGACCCAGCTTATCGTGGGCGGTCTTCTCGGTCAAACGGGGCAGTTTTGTCCCCACCATTTCCAACTCCATCCCCTTCCAAGCCCGAATCTTCTCCCCCTCCACCTCCAATCTAGTCACTCCGGCTAATCCCGCCAGAACTCGAACTCGATGGTGACCTAATAAAAGTCCTATCTCCATCGGCCAGGGCCCATACCGATCCCGCCAATTCACCCCAATCCTCCCCATTTCCTTAATACTTCCCGCTTCCGATACCAACCGATAAGCCTCAATTCTTTCTCTTACCTCAGGAATATAATCCGCTGGAACATACGCCCCCGCTCGCCCATCCCCCACCTCTGAACTTCGTAAGGTGACAAAATCCAAGCGCATCAACACCACCGGCGGCGGGCGCCACTCCCCCTTCTTCATCCTCGCCACCGCCGAACGCAATAGACGGCAGTACAACTCGAATCCGATCACCGCTACGTGTCCACTCTGCTCCGTCCCTAATAGATTACCCGCTCCCCGTATTTCCATATCTCGCATTGCGATCCGATACCCCGCGCCCAGCCCGCCATGCTCCTTCAAAGCATCCACCCTCTCACCAGCCTCCCCCTTCCGCCTTTCTCGAGGCACCAGCAATAGTGCGTAGGCCCGATGGAGCGCTCTCCCCACCCTTCCCCGTAACTGATATAGATCCGCTAAACCAAACCGATCGGCTCGATCTAAGATAATCGTATTTGCATTAGGAATATCTAAACCACTTTCAATGATCGTTGTGCAAAGCAGAATATCCGCTTTCCCCTTCACGAATTGCCCCATGGCAGTCTCCAGCTCTCCCTCCGCCATCTGACCGTGCGCTATCACCACCTTGATCCCCGGTAATAACAGTCGCATCTTTGTCGCTAGAATCGGCAAAGCAGCCACTCGATTGTGCAAATAATACACCTGGCCCCCACGTTCCACTTCGCGTCGAATCCAGTCTCGGATCAATCGTTCGTCATACTCTGCCACCACTGTTTCAATTGGGTGACGGCCCAAAGGCGGCGTCTCGATCTGACTTAAATCCCTCGCACCCAACATCGATAAATAAAGCGTTCTTGGAATGGGAGTAGCCGACAAGGTAAGTAAGTCCACTCGGCGAAACCTCTCCTTTAGCTTCTCCTTTTGCTTTACTCCAAAGCGCTGCTCTTCATCGATCACCACCAAACCCAAATCATGAAAAGCCACATCTGCCGATAGGAGTCGGTGAGTCCCCACCACCACATCGATTCTTCCTTCCGCCACCCCTTTGATAACCTCCCGCTGCTCCAACCCCGTCCGAAAACGACTCAATTCATCTACCACGATCGGCCAGTCTGCAAAACGTTCACGTAAGTTCCGCGTATGCTGTTGAGCCAAAACCGTCGTCGGCGCCAACACCACCACCTGCTTACCTCCCATAACAGCTTTAAATGCCGCCCGAATCGCCACCTCCGTCTTTCCATATCCCACATCACCACAAATCAATCGATCCATCGGTCGTGTCCGCTCCATATCCGCCTTAGTTTCAGCAATCGCCCTCACCTGATCCGCTGTCGGCACATAGACAAACTCTGCTTCAAACTTCCCCTGCCACTCGTGATCGGGTGGAAACGCCTTTCCAGGCAAGGCCTCTCTCTCCGCTGCTGTTCTCAACAAAGTAGCCGCAAAGTCCTCTACCGCTTTTTCTGCCTTCACCCTCGCCCTCTCCCATCGGCCACCCCCCAGCATGTCCAACTTGGGTCGCTTCTTCCCGACCCCAACGTAACGGGAAACTAAATAGGACTCCTCGACGGGCACGTATAACCTTCCTCCGTCCGCATACTTCAACATCAGACACTGGCCTTTCCCATCAGGCTTATCCCCCAAGCCCTCGTAAATCGCCACCCCGTGCTGCAAGTGCACAGCGTAGTCCCCTAAATGAATCTCTCCTGGGTCAAAAACTGGACGACGCCAACGTTCCGCTGCCAATAAAACCGCGCGCCGTGGCCCACGCCGCGTCTCCGTCCGACCCAAAAGCTCCGCTCCAGTCACAATCACCCATTTGCCCTCAGGCCACGCAAATCCTCGGCTCAATCCAGAAATCACAAACTCCAGCTTCTCCCTATCTTTCTGCGATAGTTCACACTCCGCCAGCCACTCCTGCAACCGTCTTGCCTCCCCCTCGTTGATTCCTGAAATAATCACCCGCCAAGCCCGCGCCAGCCACGCCCGTATCTCCGCTCCCACTCGCTGTCTTCGCGCCTCAGCCAAGCCCGCCTCTCGAATCGGCTCCCCCGTAAATCCATGCGCGGTAAAAGCACCCTGCCAATCCCCACTTTCAGTCCCCTCCGCACAAACTAAAGTACCCCAACCACTTCCTAAATATTCGGAAAACGAGGACGCTCCTTCCATCTCCTTTGCCTTCCCCAGAAAAATCCAAGCTTCAGCCCTTTCCCCAACTCCCGTCTGCTCGTGTAGATCAATCTCGCGGATCGATTCCACACGGTCTCCACCCCACTCAATCCGCAACGGTGCCTCCGCTTGATTCGCAAACAAATCAACAATCCCACCCCGCCTCGCAACCTCCCCTCGTTCCGCCACCGTCCCCACTTTCATATACCCCGCCTTGACTAAATCCTCTACGAACTGCAGAGGATCCATCGCATCTCCTTTTTTTACGCAAAACATTCCCCTCAAAATTTCCGCAGGCGAAGGATGCTTCTCCGCCAGCACCTGTTCCGTCACCACCACAATCCGGGGTTGTTCTTCCGAGGTCAACCTAGCTAGCGATCCCAACCACTCTGCCTCCAAGTCTGCATCAGGCCGCACTCCCTCTTTTCCCCGATGCGCTTCCGGAACCACTAAAACATCCCCACCCCAAGCCTCAATCTGGGAGGCCATCTCCTCCTGCTCCCGGACACTACCTGTCACCACCACCCAACCTCGCATCTTCTTATCTTCAGCCAGAACCACCGCCGCCAAGGCCTGCGCTCCACTTGGCCATCCAGCAACCGAACACACCCCTTCCTTCACCCGCCCAGAAAACAGTGAGCCCAAGCCCAATGTTCCAAGGAGTGCCTTCAGCTCTCTCCGCTCTACTACTTGCTCCAAAATTCCCAGCCCACCGACCATTCCCACCTCAACCCGAAACCTGCCCTATGCCTAAATTCCCACCGCCTCAGCGGCCGCTTTCTTCTCATCCTCCAACTCCGTCACCGTTGCCGCCAACTTTTTTTGCCCAAAATCATCTAACTTCAGCCCAGCGACAATCTCCCACTTCCCCTTTCCCAATGCTCGAATCGGAAAAGAGCACATCAATCCCTTCGGCACACCATAACTTCCGTCCGAACAAACCGCTACACTTGTCCAATCCCCTACTTTTGTCCCGTCATGCAAGGTGCGTACCGTATCCACCGCCGCATGCGCCGCACTCGCCGCACTCGAAAGCCCCCTCGCCTTCATGATCTCCGCCCCACGCTGTTGGACCGACTGCAAAAACTCTCCCTCCAACCATTTTCGATCCGATATGATCTCCGTCGCCACCTTTCCACCAATCCGTGCATTGGTAAAATCAGGATACATCGTACTCGAATGATTACCCCAGATCGCCAGGCGATCCACCTGCCCTACCGCTACCCCCGCTTTTTCTGCCAACCTAGCCTTCGCTCGGTTCTCATCTAAACGTGTCATCGCAAACCAGTTTTCCTTGGCCAACCCCTGCCCTGCCTGCATCGCTATCCAGGCATTCGTATTACAAGGATTCCCCACCACCAATACCCGCGCATCTTTCCCAGCCACCTCCGCCAGAACCCGACCTTGTTCCACAAATATTTTACCGTTCAAACCCAGCAACTCCGACCTCTCCATACCAGGCTTCCGCGGAATACTTCCCACACAAAGCGTCCAATCCGCACCTTCAAAAGCTCTCTTCGGGTCACTCGTCGCCACAACTTCTTCAACTAAGGGACACGCTCCATCCAGCAACTCCATCACTACTCCCTTCAGCGCATTCTCTGCCTGAGGCACTTCCAGCAACTGTAGACGAACTTTCTGTTCGGGCCCAAAAAGACCACCCGAAGCAATGCGGAACGCCAAGGCATAACCAATCTGTCCCGCGGCCCCTGTCACCGCCACTCGATAGGCACCACTCACGGTGACTGCCTCGCCGTCCGCTGCCGCATCACCCCTTTTGCTTCCCCAGGAGTGTTCATGTTGGTGGCATAGGGTTGAAACTTAAAAATCACTTCTCCTGGTCGAGCCACACTCAAGGTATCGCGCGCCATCCTCTCCACCGTGAAAGGATCGTCCTGCAATCGTCCGGAAAGCTCCTGTAATTCCCCCAACTCCTGCTTCTGATTTTGAATATCGGCCTGCAATGCTTGTAACCGACCTTTCATACTCTGCCCTTTTTTCCATTCAGGATAGAAAAGCGCCAGAACCACCGCCACGAAAAGCAAACCGACCAGTGAGTAGACCCAAGGTTGCAGAATACGCCAATAGTGTCCCTTTGCCGGTGGCTGACCCAGCCCACTAGGATCAAACAGCCGCGAGTTGCCCGCCATAAATCGCCTTAGTACCTAGCTCTTCTTCAATTCGTAGAAGTCGGTTGTACTTAGCTAGTCGATCCGATCGAGAAAACGAACCCGTTTTGATCTGGCCCGCATTCGTGGCCACCGCCAAATCTGCAATCGTCGAATCCTCCGTCTCCCCACTGCGATGACTCATCACCGCCGAGTACTTCGCTGAACGGGCCAACTCAATCGCCGCCAGCGTCTCACTCAAACTCCCAATCTGATTCACCTTTACCAAAATCGAGTTCGCGACTTTTTCCTGGATCCCCCGTTTTAAAAACTCCACGTTCGTCACAAATAGATCGTCGCCGACTAATTGCGTCTTCGCACCTAATTTCTGCGTCAACACCTTCCAACCATCCCAATCCTCTTCCGCCGTGCCGTCTTCAATCGAAATAATCGGGTACTTCTTTTGTAGGTCGGCATAAAAGTCGACCAGCGCACTGGCCGACAACCGCCGTTGATCAGACTTCTTAAAGACATACTCCTTGGTCTTTCCATCAAAGAACTCGCTGCTCGCCACATCCAATGCCAGAAAAACCTGCTCCCCCAGTCGGTAGCCCGCCTTCTCCACCGCTTCCGCAATCACTCCCAGTGCCGCTTCCGTCGATTCCAGTCGCGGAGCAAACCCACCCTCATCCCCCACTGCCGTGCCCAGCTTTCGATCATGCAAAATCTTCTTCAGTGTGGCAAAAATCTCCGCACCGCAGCGAAGGGCTTCTCGAAAGCTTGGTAACCCACGAGGCACAATCATGAATTCTTGAAAATCGATCGGGGCATCCGAGTGAGCTCCCCCGTTGATGATATTGGCCATCGGTACAGGTAAAACATTGGCCTTCTCCCCACCTAACCATCGGTACAAAGGCTCACCATGTGCGGTTGCTGCTGCCCTTGCTGCCGCCAAGGAAACACCCAAAATAGCATTCGCCCCGAGTGTCTTCTTGTTTGGCGTTCCATCTAAATCGATCATCAACCGATCAATTCCTTTGGTGTCCGCTGCATCTTTCCCCAAAAGCAGTGGCCCAATTTTATCCTTCACATTCGCCACCGCCTTAAGCACCCCTTTACCACCATACCGCTTGGAGTCCCCATCCCGTAACTCAAGTGCTTCATGGATTCCCGTGCTCGCGCCACTCGGCACCATCGCCGAACCCATCACCCCACCCTCAAGAATGACATCCGCCTCTAAGGTAGGATTTCCTCTTGAATCAATCACCTCGCGAGCCGTGATTTTACGGATGGAAGTCTTCATATCCTGCAACCTGGGACCAGCCCAGCTTAAGTCCGGTACGGCCGAATGGATTTGATCACCACTTTGATCCGAGTCCCACCTTCGCCTGGCAATTCGGCGCCATCGCCCACCTTGTGCTGGATCAAAGCCTGCGCCACCGCCGTCTGGTAAGAAAGGATCCCCTGATCAGGATCGCTATCCCATGCTCCCAAAATTGTAATCGTCTTCTTCTCCCCACTTTCTTTGGCTTCATAGGTCACTACCGTGCCAATCCCCACCTCGTCACTCGTTACCCCACTAAAA
>CAMCDO010000012.1 GCA_945873585.1 Verrucomicrobia subdivision 6 bacterium
CTGCGCTAAAAAAAAGAATGCTGCGCGCGCCCGCCCTCGTTTGGTTTCGGCGGGATTTGCGTGTTTCTGATCATGTTGCGCTCCATCGCGCCGCCGCACTCGACGTGCCGATCGTGCCAGTTTTTATCTTTGATGACGCGCTTTTGCACTCCTCCAGCGCCAGTATTCGCAGGGTCGCCTTTCTCCTTTCCTGCCTCGAGAGTCTCTCAGCGAATCTTCAGGCCCTTGGCCCCAAACTTATCAGTCGAAGGGGCCATCCCGAGGTCGAGTTACGCGCCTTGCTGAAGAGTACGGGAGCCAAACACCTGTTCTTCAACAAGGATGTTGAGCCCTACGCACGGCAACGCGATGAGAAGGTCATGGCGATGGCTTCTGAGGAAGGCGTTGAGGTGGTGGCCTGCGATGATTTGATGATTCATCAACCTGGTCTCATTGAAAAAGGTACGGGTGGCCCCTACACCGTCTTCACTCCTTACTCGAAGACCTGGTTGGCTCGACCACCTCATGATCCTCTGCCGAGACCCAAGAAGCTGACCGAATTTTCTCAGGCTAAAGCGACTCCTCTCCCCTCCCTCGCCGATCTCGGCTTAGCCAAGTTGGATGTTTCTATCCCTTTAGGGGGAGAAAAAGCGGCCCAAGAGCTTTTGCGTTCCTTTGTCTCCAAAAATATCCGCCACTACGAGTCCACCCGAAATTTTCCTCTGGCGGACTCAACCTCTCGCCTTTCTCCACACCTGCGTTTCGGCACGATTTCCCCGCGGACGGTACTGGCGGCGGCACGAAGGGTTAAAGTGGAGGATCCATCGAGCAAGAAGCAGGTGGATGTCTTTATCTCCGAGCTGATCTGGCGAGATTTTTACAAACAGATACTCTGGGAGTTTCCTCACGTCGCACAGGGAGCTTTTCGGCCGGTTTATGACCAACTCGATTGGGAAAATAATCAGCAACTCTTCCAGGCCTGGTGCGAAGGCCAGACGGGCTATCCCATTGTTGATGCGGCGATGCGCCAACTGAATCAAACGGGGTGGATGCACAACCGCCTGCGCATGATCGTGGCCTCTTTCCTCACCAAAGACCTGCTTATCTCTTGGCAATGGGGCGAGCGCTATTTTATGAAACAACTTTTGGATGGAGATTTAGCCGCGAACAACGGGGGTTGGCAGTGGGCCGCGAGCACAGGAACTGATGCCCAGCCCTATTTTAGAATTTTCAATCCCTCCAGTCAGGCGGAACGGTTTGATCCCGAGGGAAAGTTTATTGAGAAGTATGTGCCGGAAGCCCAAAGCCTCACCTACCCTGCTCCGATTGTGGATCACGCCCGCCAACGCGTCCGCGCGCTGGCCATGTACCAAAAGGCTCGCGATCAGTCGGACTAGAGTGTCTGCAAGAATCGGACGAGCTGTTCGCGGTTCGGGCTGTTGCCGTGACGCACGTAGAAGCCAGAGGCCGCGACGGCCAACTGCAGCGAGTGAGGCAAGCCCAAGCCCAGCAAGCGCGCAATGGAGAAGCCCGCATTGAAGTGGTCTCCTGCTCCTGTGCTGATCTTCGGTTTTGAGGTGTAGGGACCGGTGACGAACACTTCCCCTTCCGCATCCGCCGCGCAGGCGTACTGGATGGGATGAATGACCACCACTTGAACGCCCATCTTCTCACGGATGGCGCCCGCCAAGGAAGCACAGGCCTTCGGAGTTTTCGTCCCGCCACGGAGACGGAGAACTTTGGCCACATGCATCGCCTCGCTCTCGTTCAATCCAATGGTTACGTCGTTATCGACCTGGAACTCGCCGATGATTTTTAAGGCGGCCAAGAGATCGGCTTCAATCCGTTTCGCAGGATCGGCCAGATCAAAGAAAAGGTGCTTCCGCTTGTCGGGCTTCACCGGCTTGTATTCGGTCAGCAATTTTTTCCAAATGGCGGACATGTGGGGCAGCATGGTCCAGTTGACCATTCCCACGAAAGCGGCTGAGGACCAAAGCTTCTGCATCACCTTATCGCCGAGACGCGCCTGCATCGTTTCCCAGTTGGCGTCTTGCACTGAAGCCAATTGACCGAGCATAATTTTCCCGTCATTGAACTCGAGGGCGGACGTCTGTGCAGGCTCAGCAAAGGAGTGAACCTTGGCCCGTTTAGCAAATTCGGTAAAAACGGGGTGGAGCTTTGGATAGCCACACATTCCCATGTACTCCACGGGAGCGCCGAGGGTGGACATAGCGAAAGCCATCAAAGGTCCATTCCCACCAATTTTTTCCATTGTCGGTACCACTTCGAAATTAGCGCTTTTACCCGCCGCATCGCCCAGCTTCTTGGCAAAAGGCTTTACCGAGGTGTAAGGGAGGTACTTGGTGGCCGTTTGACGCTGGTCCACCACCTGTAAAATCGAGTCGATAAAGCCATCGAAACCCAGCAAGCAGCTGAATTTTAGGAGTTGGGCCCTTGAGCCGATCAATCGTTCCGCCGTTTGTCGTGCCAGTCTGGAGTCAGTCATAACCTGTCGTTATACGCCGTGGGAGCAAAATTAACAAGTCAAACTCGCCGAAAGAAAAGCGGTTGCCTTTCTTACTCTTTGTGCGATTTCCATTAGTGACATGCCCAACATTGTTTACTTCGACCTCGAAACTCAAAAAATTGCCACAGAAGTCGGTGGTTGGGGCCATATTGATAAGATGGGCTTGGCCGTTGCCGTGCTTTATCACACCGACAAGAACGAATATTCCGTTTATTTGGAAAAGGATGCGGACCAGCTTGTGGCCGACCTGCGCCGAGCCGATCTGGTGGTGGGGTTCAACGTTCTCCGCTTCGACTACACCGTTCTCTCCGCCTATTCGGTCTTCGATTTTTCCAGCGTGCCCACCCTCGACCTCATGGTCAGCCTCGAGGAAAAGATTGGTCACCGCGTCGGGCTAGATGCTGTGGCCAGCGCCACTTGCGGAATCAAAAAAACAGCCTCGGGTCTCGAATCCATTCAGTGGTGGCGCGAGGGCAAACATCAGCAGGTAGCCGAATACTGTTGCTACGACGTTAAGGCGACTCGCATGGTTCACGAACACGGGGTTCGCACGGGGCAAGTTGCCTACATGAGCTTTAAAACCAAACTGAAGCAATTTACCAAGGTCGATTGGGCCACCATCGGCCCCGTGGGGCATCTCTTAGAAAAACCAGCAACCGTTGTGGCCTAGCGTGGTAGTAGTACGAGACCCGACCCAGGGGCGCTCACGATTCAAAGATCTTTCGGGTGGCTTCATGTCGTACCCTGAACATTTCCGTGAAAACTTTCCGAATCAAGGGAAGAAGCAAAACTCCCGCAAAACCTCCTGGAGGGAGAAACTCTACTCGGTCCACCAGCCCCGTTGTCCCATCGGGAGCCGCCCAGAACTCATGCAGGTGCCGCCAAAATGGAAAGGGTCCCCGTCGCGCCACATCCAAAATATGGGCGCGCCCGGGATTTCCTGAAAAATCTTCTACTTCTTGGACGGTAACTTCCCACGTTTGAGGAAGCCCCATCGAGCGGACGTTGAGGCGAATTTGGGCGCCTGCCACAATCCGCTCGGGAGACTGGAGTGCAACCACGCGAATCCACCATGGGTTAACCCGTGAAATGTTTTTGGGCTGGAGATGAAATTCAAATACTCTCCGCGGGTCAGCCTTAAGATTGCTGGCGTATTCAAAGACATAAGGAAGAGGATCAGGTCGCATTCCGCTATCTTGTTCGATTCTGAGCCTTCGGCCAAGACGGCGTTTCGGGTTGGCCATTCCCCATCTCTGACCGAAACTCCCCCGATGGCACTTCCTTCTTGGAAAAAGGTACTCGTGGTTGACCTAGGTTTTTTAGGGGACACCGTCCACTCGATTCCCTCCTTCCGCGCCCTCGCGCAGTCCGGTGCCCAGGTCGATGTCATGACTACCGGTGTTGGCGCCGAACTGCTCGCCCTTGTACCCGAAGTAAGCCGCTCCTGGATTATTCCTTTAGCTAAGCCAAGTCCACCCCCGTGGCGTCATCTCGGAACTCTGCGCGCCATCCGCGCCGAGAAGTACGACCTCGCGATCACTTTCGTTGGATCGGATCGAAATCTTTACTGCACTGGTTGGAGCGGCGCCCGCCAACGGATCGCCCATCTAAGTGGCCGTAACTCTTGGCCCGCCCGCTGGGGCCTCACCCAAACAGTCGCCGCCCGTGATCGCTCCCATCCCGTCTACGAACAACGCCTCTCCATACTTCGCCATCTCGGGTGGACCGGAAATAATCCTGGATGGGCTTGGAAAATACTCGAGGCAGATGTCAGGTGGGCCCGGGAGCAAACGCGCGCTCCCTTTCTCCACCTCTCCATTAGTGCCGCCAGCTCCCCACTCAACGAGTGGCCTTTGGATGCGTGGTCGGAAACACTTCGCCAGGTTTGGCTTAAATCTCCTCACACCCGAGTGATCGCCACCGGAGTGGGGTCGGAACGTGAAACCGCCCGTCTCGCGGATCTTGTCTCTCTAGTCCAAGATGAGCGCCTGCAAATCTTTTTCGATCGCTTGCCTATCTCTCGACTCGCCGCATTTTTACAGGAATCCAGCCTCCACCTCGGCCTGGACTCAGGTGTTTTGCATTTTGCCATGGCCCTCGGCAAGCCCACCGTTTCCCTTTTTCGCGATTCGGAAGGCCGTCCCGGCTGGGCCCCGCGAGGGGAACAACACCAGGTGCTTCTGCGCGACTGTTCATGCAACCAGACCGGCAAAGCCGCCTGCTCAGGAAGTCGCGCACTCTGCCTTTCCAAAATCACCCCAGCGGAGGTTGCTCAAGCCGCGCTGACCGTCCTTCTGGCGAAGGAAAAAGGCTAAGATCATGGCTTTGCCCGACTACTACTCCGAGCTGCGCCCCTTTCTGAAGGACTTTAACGAGGGTCACCCCATTCTTTGCTATCACAAGATCGCTCGCCCACCCGCCAAGGCCCGGATCAAAGGACTCTATCTCGATCCGAACCTATTTTTTACTCAGATGAATGAAATTTCGCAGGCGGCGTTTATTTCTACGCTACCTAACGAGGCGACTCACTCGAATGGATCTTCCATTACCATTACCTTCGATGATGGATTCGTAAACAATCTGACCGAGGCGGCTCCCCTGATGCAGCAATCGGGCATCCGCGCCATCAACTATTTAGTGGCCGATCGGATTGGCCAAACGAGTGATTGGGAGGCCAGTGAAGGGGGCGAGGCCGATCCGCTCATGAACGAATCCCAGATTCGGGATTGGCTCGCCGCCGGACACTGGATTGGCGCCCACACCTGCACCCATCCTCGCCTTTCCCAGATTCCTAGAGACAGGGCTCGGGAGGAAATCACTGCCGGCCGTAAAAAACTGGAGGATCGGTTTGGGATTCCAGTAGAGCACTTTGCCTACCCCTATGGCGATTATGATGACTCTACCGTTGAACTCGTTCGAGAAGCGGGATTCAAAACCGCCTGCACCATGCACCGGGGGATTAACCTGACCGAAACCCCGGCCCTTGAATTAAAGCGCTGGACCGCTCGCTACCCGAGCCGAACCCTAAAGAACTTCTTTCGGCGTTTTTTCTAAAGACTCCGTTTTTTCTGGGAGGAGGGAGGAAGTCGTAGGCCCTGCCGAAATTGGGCGGCATTCAGCGACAAGAGCACGGGCGACTCGTGCTCGTAGCTCAAGACTCCCATCGTTCCAGTTTGAATCACAAAATGTCTGCCATCTTCTGGGGGTAACTCCAGCCAGCGTGCGATCAAAACCCGCAGGACATGGCTGTGGGCAAAAAGCAGGCTGTCGCCCGAGGTGGCCCGTATTTTTGCAATCAGGCGATCGCAACGAATCGCGACCTCCGTGGCGGACTCCCCGCCAGGAGGGGTTTTTCCGAAGACCGTCCATCCAGGATCGGTTTTTCTAATCTCTGCGGTGGTCATTCCCTCATAAGCCCCGTAGTTCCACTCGGCCAAATCAGAATCTTCGATCGCGCGCCCCTTGAATCCTGCCAACTCCGCTGTCCGAACCGCCCGCTGACGTGGACTGGTGTGGACTAGCGTAAACTTCCAACTTTTCAGCGATCCAGAAAGAGATGCCGCCTGCTTTTCTCCAGCGGGTGTCAGAGGCAGGTCGGTGAAGGAGGTGTGCTGACCACTTTGGCTCCATTCGGTCTCGCCGTGACGAACAAGGACAACTTGGGGGCCAGAAGAGCGCATGCTGTACCTAAGCATCAGGAGCGAGTTCGTCGAGAAATCGGATTCGCCCGCGCAGGTATCCAAAGATAAGGATGAACAGGGCCGAATGAAAACGAAGCAGCCAACGAACAAGAGGACCCTCCTAATCCTGCCCGTTCATAATGAAGCACCCCTCGCGCCTAGGGTCTGCCACGATCTGCGAAACTTTCTTAGAAAAAACCGATCAATTTCTGCCTTGGTAGTCGACGATGGTTCTACCGATGGCACCGCTGAGGCCTTTCAGCGGGGTATTTCGGACGGTTGGCGGGCCTTTCTTATGGCCTTGCCTACGAATGGCGGGAAAGGGAGAGCCGTTCGGCTGGCCTTTCTTAGCGCCAAGGCAGATTTCATAATCTTCCTCGATGGAGACCTAGCTTACTCCTTCGATCACATTGCCCCGCTTTTGGATTCCTTAAAACAGCATGATGTCGTCATCGGCTCTCGATCTATGGCTCCGCAATCCCAAGGAGGCCTGCCCGCGCGTCGCGCTTTTTTAGGTTGGGGATTTAATCGGTTAGCCTGCCTTCTCTTGGGGTTTGACTACCCAGACACCCAAGCGGGGCTGAAGGGATTTACCGCCGAGGCAGCCCGAAAACTCTTTTCCAGGCAAAAGCTCAATTACTTCGCCTTTGACGCGGAACTTCTTTATCTCGCCAAAAAACTGGGACTGCAGGTGGGGCAAATTCCCGCCCAAGTTTCAAGCGAACATACCTATAAAACTTCCCAGGTGAAGTTGCTCGTGGATTCTCTGCGCTGTTTTAAAGGTTTTCTACTTGTCCGCTGGTGGTCTGCCACGGGCGCCTACAAACTACCCTAATGCGATCTATTCTACTGACTTGGGACATCGAGGAGTACGATACCCCAGTAGATTTTGGAGCCACTCTTTTACCCGACGGAGGTCTTTCTCGCGGAGTAGATATTTGGCGCGATTGGCTTGCTCTCACGCGGACTTGGGCCGCGGAGGGCACGGTTTTCTGCACAAGCCGAATTGCCGAAGCTAGCCCCGATCTCCTACGTCAAACCGCGGCGAGGGGTCATGAAGTCGCCTCCCATGGTTGCGCGCATGCCCCGAGCGCAGATTTACGATTGAGAGCTTCGCGGGAGTCTCTCGAAAAAATCTTAGGAGAACCTATTTTTGGATTTCGCTCTCCTCGCTTGCGAGAGGTTGACCCTGGCGAAGTGAGTGGTGGCGGCTATGCCTACGACGCCTCTTTAAACCCTGCTTGGGTTCCGGGCCGATATAATCATCGAGGTCAGCCACGCACTCCTCATCGCATCGGTTCTTTATGGGAGGTGCCTTCCTCGGTCGTCCCCATAATTCGCTTTCCCCTTTTCTGGGCCAGTTTTCATCTTCTTCCCCTTCCCCTTTATCTGGCCGCCTGTCGCCTTGTTCTAGCCAAAGACAACCTGCTTTCTCTCTATTTTCATCCGTGGGAACTTTCCGACCTATCCGAGACGGAGCTACCCTTTTGGCTGACAAGGAGAACAAAAGCCCAAAGAGTGGAGCGGATGAGAAAACTTTGCCACTGGCTTAGCCGGCAGGGCACTTTCCGGACGATCGCCGACTACTTAGCTCTGGGCAAACGCGTTACCTGCCCGTGACTGTCGCGGGAGGATTTAATATAAAATACCTTAGGTCCTGGAGTCTCGGCGCACTCCTTCGGGTTGGCATATTCTGGATTGGCATCCCAGGCATCGTTCATCACATTGGCCACAGGCACATTTAAAGGATTCATCATCTTCTGCATTCTCTGATGACGCGCGGTGTAGTCCGCATAGCTCTCAGCCCAGACCATTCCCGTCACCACCCAAGCCAGCAAAGATAAAAAAATGATTACGCGGTGCATTATTTTTTTCTTCCAACGATTTCTTCAATTTTCTTTAAAATTCCTTGGGGAGGTTGCCACTCGTTCCCTGGCTGCCCCGTCAAGTCCTTGCCCTTCTCATCGAGAAGAACGAGGTAAGGGATTCCGTCTGCAGCAAATTTACCCACACTTGTCTCCTTCTTCTCCCCAAATTTCACCGCGGGCCACGGCATTTTCATTTCGGTCATGTATCCGAGCATCGCCGCCTCGTCCTTGTCGGAACTGACGAAAACTAACTGAAAATCTTTGTGTTTTGGCTGAAACCCATTGTACCACTTGACTAGTTCTGGCGTAAAAGCGCGGCAGGGTGGACACCAGTGGGCGGAGTAGTAGATGGCCGTGTATTTAGGGCTGGCCCCCTCCTTTTTAAATGGAACGGCTTTCTCTGACTTGGCGGAAATCAGTTTGGGTTCGAGCTCGCTAAAGAAATCCGCGCGACCGGCGCTGGTCAACATCGCAGCAAAGGTTACAGATAGTAGGGCAACTCGGAGGTTAAGGATCATCAATTGATGTTCCCCCGTTTTTTAGTCTCCGCAATCCGTTTTTGACCTATGCCCTCTCCTCCGCCACCCTCTTGCCATGGTTGCCATCAACGGAGTGACTTTCAAAACATTTGCCCAGCTCTCGCCCATTTACCATCAACCACTGTTTTCCCTTCTCGACCAGTCTCGCAGGGTCCATTGCCAGCACTGGGGCGAAAAAGAAGGAGTCCAACTTTGCCGTCTGCTCAGCATCAAAACGGGCGGTTGCAGTGAAGATTGTGGCTATTGTGCCCAAAGCGCTCGCTACAATACCGGAGTAAAGGCCGAGCGATTGATGGAACGCGAGGACGTCCTTTCGGAAGCGCGGCAGGCCAAAGCCGCTGGTGCAGGCCGTTTTTGCATGGGGGCGGCGTGGAAAGGAGTCAAAGAAGGAGAAGCCAAGTTTGAGTCGGTTCTGAATATCGTCCGCGACGTCAAGGAGCTCGGCATGGAAGTCTGTGTCACTCTCGGCCAACTCACGGATGAGGCGGCCCGCCAACTCAAAGAAGCGGGCGTCACCGCCTATAATCACAATCTCGACACCTCTCCTGAACACTATCGGAACATTGTCACCACCCACTCGTTCGAAGACCGACTTCGCACTATCCGCTCTGTGCAAAAGGCGGGGATGGCCGTCTGCTGCGGAGCGATTCTTGGAATGGGCGAGTCTGAGGATGATCGACTCAAGATGCTCGAGGTTCTTTGCGGTTTTGATCCTTCACCCGAAAGCGTGCCGATCAACTGCCTCATGCCGCAAGAGGGCACTCCCCTCGCCGGCCAAAAACCGGTTGATGTCTTCGAGCTGATTCGTCTCATTGCCACCACTCGAATCGCCCTGCCCCGCGCCCGCGTTCGGCTGAGCGCGGGCCGAACCATTTTAAGCCGAGAGGCCCAAGCCCTCTGTTTTTATGCGGGCGCCAACTCGATCTTTTTCGGAGACAAGCTGCTCACTGCACCGAATCCCGACGAGTCGGATGACCGCGCCCTTCTGCGGACTCTTGGTCTGGTTCAGGCTTCCTAATTTTTCATCAACCATTGGCCGCCCGAGCGGTTGGGGCTACTCTTTCACTTCCATGTCTACCGCCCTTCGCATTGCAGCTTACCTTCGCAAATATCCTGGCTTTGCCATTGGGACAATCACCGCTGCTCTTCTCTCTACTCTGCTGGGCTTGGTTTATCCGCGGCTCACAGGGGTCCTGATTGACGAAGTCATTGCCAAGGGCCAAGCCGATCGCCTTCCTTGGCTGGTTGGGCTTTTGCTTCTGGTCTTTCTTGGGCGCGACGGACTCAACGCCGTGCGAATCCTCCTCAACAATCTTTTTGAGCAAAAAGTTATCCTAGATCTTCGGCGGGACCTCTACCTTGCTTTCCAGCGTCTTTCCACCTCTTGGTACGACCATCGGTCGAGCGGGGATCTTCTCACCCGAGTCAGCGAAGATGTCATGAACATGGAGAGAATGCTAATCGATGGCATTGAACAGGGGCTCATCGCCATTCTGCAACTTCTCGGGGTTGGATTTATTCTCTTTCGAATCGACCCCATTCTTGCCGCGTGGTCTCTCGCCCCCATTCCCTTCCTGGCGGCTGGAGCTCTTTACTACACCCTGACTGCCCACCCGCGTTACCGAGTTCAGCGCAAAGCCTCCTCGGCCATGAACTCTCTTTTGATGGACCATTTACAAGGAATGCGGCAGATCAAAACCTACGGCTGGCTTGAGGAGGGAGCGCGAAGGTTTGAAAAAGTCGCCCAAGAGGTTCGCATCGCCTCCTTGGGGATAATGAAGGCCTGGGCTTTCTATTCCCCTGCCATGGCTTGGTTTGCCGCGGCGGGAACCTGTCTCGTCCTTTGGGTGGGCGGGAGGTCGGTTCTCGAGGGAAAAATGGCAGTCGGAGAGCTGGTCGCCTTTCTTCTTTATGTCGGGATGTTTTATGAGCCCGTTGGCCGGCTCCACAGCTTAAACCAGCTGATTCAAGCGGGCCGCGCTGCTGGCGAGAGAGTGTTCTCTATTTTGGATGCCGAGCCTGAGCCGGGTCACCTTCCCACGACTGCTCTTCGGCGCCTGCCACCGCGGCGCAGCTCAGCCCGAGAGGTTCTTTTTCAAAATATCCACTTTTCCTACAAGACTGGGAGAGAGGTTCTTCACGGGATCAATCTCACCATTCCTGCGGGCACTTCCCTTGCCCTCGTCGGCCCGACGGGAGCGGGCAAAACCACTTTGGCCTCTCTCGTGGCTCGATTTCATGATCCCACCCAAGGGCAGGTTCTGCTTGATGGCACTCCCCTTCCCCAGATCTCTCTGGACGAGTTGCGTCGAGAAGTGGGAGTCGTCACGCAGGAACCGTTTTTGTTTCAGGCTACCATTCGTGAAAATCTCGAGCTTGGGAAACCTGGTGCAAGCGATCAGGAAATTGAGAAGGTCCTTCAAGCCGCATGTGCGCTGGATTTTGTTCGGTTGCTTTCCGATGGATGGGATTCGAAAGTAGGGGAACGCGGGGTTCGCCTGAGCGCGGGGGAAAGGCAGCGGCTTTCTATTGCGCGGGCTCTTCTAAAAGATCCGCCCGTGCTTGTCTTGGACGAGGCAACCGCCAGCGTCGATACCGCAACAGAAAAGCAGATCCAACTTGCTCTGGACCATCTTTTGGCAGGGAGAACTAGCATCGTCGTGGCCCATCGTCTTTCAACCGTGCGCAAGGCCGATGCGATTGCCGTTGTCGAAGCTGGCCGGATTATTGAAATGGGCAAACACGATGAGCTTGTCCGAAAAGGCGGCCTTTACAGTCGCCTTTGGTCTATCCAATCGGAGCACACCGAACTTCAAACCATCGAAGAACTTTTCACCGCAAGCTAGCCCCGGCCCCCCCCCTTTTTTTCCCTTCCCCCGTGCTCGCAGCATGCTGCGAGCATGCTGCGAGCAGCGAGCATGCTGCGAGCACGGCCAAGCGCCTTTTCTTTTATGGTTTTTCCTATATCATTTTTCAATGAACAAAATTGGTCAGACAGTTGCCGAAGCCATTCGTGCTAGGCGTAGTATTAAATCTTTCAAAACCGACTCCATCCCAGAGCCCGTCCTTCAGGAGCTGCTTTCCCTCATGCGGGACGCGCCTTCCTCTTGGAATTTTCAGCCTACCCGAGTGGTCCTGATCCGTTCGAAAGAGCAGAAAGAAGCCCTTGCCGCAGCGGCGTGGGGTCAGAAGCAGATTCTCGAAGCCCCCGTAACTTTTGTTTTTGCCGTTTCTATCCGTGGTTGGGACAAGCACATGGACGAGATTCTAAAAACGGGAGTGTCATCAGAGGCGTGGCCCCAGAAATTTGCCGATTGGATCCGCGAAAACGCGCCAGGCTTCCAAAAAGGACTCGGGGAAAAAGAACGAGAGTATGCCATCAAAGACGCCATGATCATGGCAACTACCCTCGCCCTAGCCGCCCAAGAAAGAGGCTATGGCAACTGTTACATCAACGGATGGGATGAGGCTAAAGTAAAGCAAATAATTGGTGTAGAAGGAGATAAAAATATAGGTATAGCCCTTCTTCTGCCAATTGGCGTACCTGCTAGTCACCCCAAGCATCCCGGTAGGCTGCACCCTTCAAAGACTATTTTCATCGATCGACTCCCCTCACCCGCCATTTAACCCCAGTATGAGCGCTAGTGGCTATTTTACCTTTCCCAAGAATTATGACGTCATTGTCATAGGGGCGGGCCATGCCGGAATCGAGGCGGCACTGGCTTCCGCCAGGATGGGTGCGGAAACTATGCTCCTCACTATGAATCTGGATAGTGTCGGCCAGATGAGTTGTAACCCTGCTATCGGGGGTCTTGCCAAGGGGCACATCGTCCGTGAAATCGATGCCCTTGGCGGCGAGATGGGAATAAATACTGACGCTACGGCCATCCAAGTCCGAATGCTTAATGCCAGCAAAGGCCCGAGCGTTCGCGGCCCTCGAGCACAGTGCGATAAAAAGGCTTATCAGTTTAGGATGAAATACGCCCTCGAACAGCAGACCCATCTCGACCTCAAGCAAGGGCAAATAAGTGAGCTCATTGTCGAAAGTGGAGAGGTTTGCGGAATCGTAACCAATCTCGGGGTCCGCTACAACACGAAGAAGACGGTCATTACAACAGGCACATTTCTTAAGGCCCTAATGCATGTCGGCGACAAGAACGTCGCTGGGGGCAGAATGGGAGATGGATCAAGCAGCTTTTCCGACGAACTCAAAAGGCTCGGATTCCAGGTTGAGAGACTCAAAACCGGAACCCCACCCCGCCTCAATAAACGAAGTATCGATTTCACAAAAATGGAGCCGCAGCACGGAGATAACCCGCCGCCCAATTTCAGCTACATGGTCGATACCATTGATAAAACAAGCGATCAGATATTCACCCTCAACCATTGGAAAGACGGACTGTTCCACGTGGAACAAATCCCATGCTGGGTTACCCACACCACCGCTATAACCGCCCAAATTATCAGAAAAAATCTGCACAGATCTCCTTTATATAGTGGTGTCATTCAAGGAGTTGGACCAAGATACTGCCCGTCGATTGAGGACAAAATTGTTAAGTTTCCAGAGAAGGAAGGACACCAGATATTTTTGGAGCCAGAGGGTCGGCACACGAACGAGTATTACGTTAATGGCTGTTCGACTAGCTTGCCTTTCGATGTTCAGGTGGAAATGATTCGCTCTATCCCTGGGCTCGGAGCGGCAGAATTTTTGCGACCAGGCTACGCGGTAGAGTACGACTACTGCCCGCCGACTCAGCTCTGGCCAAGCCTTGAAACGAAACAGGTCAGGGGACTTTATTTTGCGGGGCAACTAAACGGCACTTCTGGGTATGAAGAAGCTGCGGGGCAGGGACTCTTGGCTGGAATTAATGCGGCCCTCGCCTCACGAGGTGCAGATCCATGGAAATTGGGACGACACGAATCATACATCGGAGTGATGGTGGACGATCTCGTCACCAAAGGAACTCGCGAGCCCTACCGAATGTTTACTTCCCGAGCGGAGTATCGCCTCCTTCTTCGCCAAGATAATGCCGATCTACGATTGACGGAAAGGGGAGGGGAGCTGGGCTTGGCTTCCGCCGAGCGAGTTCGTCGCGTGCGCGAAAAGCGTGCACAAATTGAAAATTGTCGCGCAGGCCTAACCTCGACCCGCCGCGAGGGGAAAACGCTCGAAGAGTGGCTCCGTCGCCCAGAAATAACTTGGAACGATCTGCCCGAAGCCTTTCAGCGTGTGCCCAGCGAAGTCGCCGAATCGGTAGAAGCCGATATCAAATACTCCGGCTACATCACTCGCGATCTCGAGAGAATTGGCACGATGAAAGAGATGGAGAGTCGAGAAATCCCCGAGGGATTTAACTACGAAAAAGTCTTGGGGATTAAGAAAGAGGCGCGGCAAAAACTGTCAGAAATCAGGCCTCGCACCTTCGGCCAGGCCGCAAGAATTGCGGGGGTCAATCCCTCGGACATCTCGGCGCTGGCGGTTTGGGCGACGCGGGGGTGAAGTTCAGGAGGGGGACAATCCGCCCGTCCTCCTCGAGAAACAGGAGTAGGAAGAGACTAGATCAGGGGTGAGGTTGGGATTAGAGCTCGCGATTGAGCTTTTTGGCGGTCTGACTTTTAATCGCACTATAAAGAATAGCCTGTTCTCCGTACTCGATCCACGGTCCGTAGGGGACTTGGTCATCGTCTACAAATTTCCAGTCGGTTTTATCCAGCCCGCTTAGCCCCAGGTAATCTCGGACTGTGGGGGAGACATCCAGCCCGGCTCGGGAGTAGCGTGTCGGGCGTTCATCACCAAAAACATACTCGGCATGGTCATAGCGGAGAGGACCGACATCTTCCCACTGGGCAAAGCAGACTTTATTTTGAAACTTAATCATCACCCAACGTCCCTTGCACTGCGATTCGAGGTGGTCTTTTTGAAAATCTTTCTCGTTCCACCAAGGAACAAAGGCCCGCGCTTTTTTAGGGAAGGCAATATCGTTGAAGGGAAGCGCCACGTAAAAAGGGTTTAAGGTGGGGGCAAACTTCTCGGGTAGGCTCGCTTCCCTGAACTTTTTTGCGTCCTTCCGGTCCTCTGGGCAGTCGATCCCACCGAAGTTCTTTTTCCAAAACTCATCCCACGCACTTTTTATGTTTGTTGTGGAACTGATGCTGGTGCCACCCTGCCCAATCCAAAAGTAGGTGGTGATAATATTACGCTTGGTCGGGAAACTATCGGTAGTGGTAGATGTTGGTGCCTTCCTAGGATCAGCTTTCGGTTTAATCGTCTCAACCCCAATAGCTTGTGAAGAAAAAAAACAAGTTAAAAGAACAGCCGTGAGACTACGAATTGTCTGCATTAAGGTCACCATGAATGACTTAACGAGCTTTGTCAATAGAATAATGTAAAAACCTTTTGGTCTGAGCCTAGGGCGGTTCTTTAGCCGGTTCGTAGGTCAGATCCCACCAAGTAAAAGGGAAGCTTGGCTGCGCGGAGAAAATCCCTATGTTGATGATGCTTCATTTTACTTTTTCGATTGAAGAGGTGAAACGAAGCCTAGAATCCACGTTCGCTTTTGCGGACAACGAAACTGAAACCCTATTCCCTAGAAAGGGAAGCCCCGACTCTTCGGGGTCATAGACGAACAGGAGACACCATTATGGTAGTGACCGAAACAGAAGTGAAACGCCTACTCGAAGCCGGAGTCCATTTCGGACACCGCACCGACAAGTGGAATCCCAAGATGAAACAATTTATCTTCGGGCCAAGAAACGGAATTTACATTATCGATCTTTCTAAGACCGCAGAACAGGTTCGCAAAGCGACCGACTTCTTGCGCGAAGCCTCCGCCAAAGGTGGGCGCGTCCTGTTCGTCGGCACAAAAAAGCCCGCTCAGGAAGTAGTCAAGGAATTGGCCGAACGGACTGGTTCCCACTACGTCACTGGCCGCTGGCTCGGGGGTACCCTGACCAATCTCACCACCATTCGACGCAGCGTCGCCCGCTTAAAAAGCATCGAAACGAAAGAAACATCGGGCGCGATGGACCTTTTACCCAAAAAGGAGTCCGCCGCACTTCGTCGCGAAAAAGCTAAACTTTATCGTAATCTCGCCGGAGTACTGGAGATGGACAAGATCCCTGCCGCCATGATCGTAGTCGACATGCCCCGAGAAGAAATTGCAGTCAAGGAAGCCCGGCGCCTTCGAATTCCTGTCATTGCTCTTGCCGATACCAATGCCGATCCCGATCAGGCCGATATTCCTGTGCCGTGTAATGACGATGCGATTCGTTCCATTCGTGCCGTGATGGAACCGATGGCGGAAGCTATCGAAGAAGGTCGTCGTCGCGGATCGACCGAAACCCAGGACAAAAAGGAAAAAGAGAAGGATAAAGAAAAGGCCAAAGAGAGAACCCCCAAAGCAAAAGAAGCAGCTCTCACCGCCTAACCCACCGCTGCCGTCACCGAAAGGACAACCGAATATGAGCACCGCAACCGTGATCGACCCCAAGATCGTTAAGGAACTCCGTGAACGCACCCACGCTGGCATGATGGATTGCAAAAACGCACTGACCGAAGCCAACGGCAATCCAGAGGAAGCCGAAAAAATATTGCGGAAAAAGTTTAACCTCTCCGCCAGCAAAAAAGCGGGCAGGGAAGCACGGGAAGGGGTTATCGCCTCTTACATCCACTTGGGAGGCAAGGTAGGGGTACTCGTCGAGGTGAATTGCGAGACTGATTTCGTAGCGAAGAATGAAAGCTTCCGAGATCTCGTCAAAGACATCACCCTCCAGATTGCCGCGGCCAGCCCGGTCTACGTCAGTCGCCAAGAAGTGCCCGAGAAGGCCCTTCATGACGAAAAGGAGGTCGCGGCCGCTCAGATCAAAGGGAAGCCAGAAGCGGTCGTAGAAAAGATCGTCGCAGGCAAAGTGGAAAAATATTACACCACCGTTTGTCTGATGGAGCAGGCCTTCGTCAAAGACGCCAACCTGACTATCAAAGATCTCGTCACCTCAAAAATCGGCGAACTAGGGGAAAATATCGTGATCCGCAGATTTACCCGCTTTGCCGTCGGTGAGGGGGCGGAAGCCACTCCAAAAACCGGAGAGGCCTAACACTTCTCGGGAAGCGTGGCCGCACCCTACCAAAAGGAAAACACCGTAAATTACGGTGAAAAATGACCACGGGTCTTGGTGCAAATAGACCTAAGAAAAAACTACCGGACAGAAAAGCGCTCTCCATCAATAACTACCACTAGTTAAGAAAAATAAAAACTTGGCACGCCACTTGCTATATAAGAAGTGATCTCTTGGAGGAAGTCTGCTTCAGAGATCCGTCCCTGTGACGAAAGAAACCAGACGAAACAAAGGAGATAGAAGTATGATGATACAAAGTATGCTGGGATGGCGCCCTCTTGCGGTGCTTGCGGTCTTGGGAGTGTCAGTTGTGGGAGCTTGGGCCGATGCGCCTGCCCCAACCCTCGAACAGCGCGTGGCAGGTCTCGAAGCCTATGTTGGGAACGGTGATCCCACCGCGGCTCTCAAAGACGAGAAAGGAAATATCCCCGAAGGTTTGACCACCGCCTCCATTGGCGTCGCGGGTCCAGGACATAATGCCTGGATGATGACCTCTGCCGCTCTGGTCCTCTTCATGACTCTTCCTGGCCTCGCCCTCTTTTATGGAGGGTTGGTTCGCTCAAAAAACGTCCTATCGATTATGGCGCAGTGCCTCGGTATCACGGGTCTCGTCACCATCCTCTGGTGGGCAGTCGGCTACAGCCTTGTCTTCGGGAAAAGTTTCGGCAGCCCAATTCTTGGTGGCTCCGAGTTTTTCTTTCTGAAGGGAGTCACTTCAGCCCCCAACACCGACTATGCCTACTGGGTTTCCCAAAACGTTTTTAGCATGTACCAGATGATGTTCGCCATCATCACCCCTGCGCTGATCATTGGAGCGATCGCGGAGAGAATTAAGTTTTCATCCATCGTCCTTTTTGTCGGGGCATGGATGTTTATCGTCTACTTTCCCCTCGCGCACATGGTCTGGGGCGTGAATGGATTAATGAATGGAGTGTGGAATGCGAGCGCCGCAATCAAGTCGATCGACTTCGCAGGAGGTACGGTCGTGCACATGTCTTCGGGTTGGTCGGCTCTGATTCTCTGCTTAATCCTCGGCAAGCGCCTCGGGTTCGGCAAAGAACCGATGCCTCCGCATAGCATGGTCCTTTGTATGATCGGCACAGGGATGCTCTGGGTCGGTTGGTACGGATTTAACGCTGGATCGGCTGTCGCCGCAGACGGCGTCGCAGCCAATGCCTTTATGACCACCACCCTCGCTACTGGCGTAGCTGCCTTTGTTTGGGCTACCGCCGAGTACTTTGACAAAGGAAAATCAAGCGTCCTGGGCTTCTGCTCGGGCGCTGTCGCGGGGCTTGTCGTCATCACCCCCGCCACCGGGTTTGTTGATGCCACAGGTTCCATCGTCATCGGCGTCGCCGCTGGGTTAGTACCTTGGTTCTTCTGTACCCGAGTGAAAAAGTGGTTCCGCTATGACGACGCCCTCGACACCTTCGGCGTCCACGCCATCGGAGGAACTATGGGCGCATTCCTCACGGGAGTTTTCGCCACCGCCGAGGTCAACGCGAACCTAAATCTGAATTTGAAAGAAATCGTAGGTAAAACCCTCGTAGCCGAGCAGTGCAAGGCCATCGCCTTAACTCTCGTTCTCTCTATTGTGGGCACGGCGGTCATCGCCTTCGCCATCAAAATGCTCATGGGCCTACGCGCTTCTTCCGAAGCGGAGCGCGAGGGTCTGGATATCAACGATCACGAAGAAAAGGGCTACATCTATTGATCGGCGATCAATCCCTAAAATAAGGAAAACATATGGCGCTTAAAAAAATCGAAGCAATTATCAAGCCGTTCAAGCTAGAGGAAGTAAAAGAAGCCCTCACTGAAGTTGGCATCGAAGGTATGACCGTCACGGAGGTGAAGGGGTTTGGCCGCCAAAAAGGCCACACCGAAATTTATCGAGGTAGCGAGTACACCGTGGATTTTCTACCCAAGATAAAATTGGAGATAATTCTCGCGGAGGCATCGATCGACAAAGCCGTCGCCGCCATCGTAAAAGCTGCTAAAACTGGCAAAATAGGCGATGGCAAAATCTTTGTCCTGCCTGTCTCGGAGGTCATCCGAATTCGCACCGAAGACAAAGGCGAGAAAGCTATCTAGAAAGAAGATTTCTGGCGTGACGGGGAGGTGGGTGGCAAGGTATGACCATCATTCCCCCATGACCCATCACGCTTGAATAACTAAAGAAAAAGGAACTGCATATGGCACTTAAAAAAATCGAAGCAATTATCAAGCCATTCAAGCTTGAGGAAGTCAAAGAAGCCCTCACCGAAGTTGGTATCGAAGGTATGACCGTCACGGAAGTGAAGGGGTTTGGTCGCCAAAAAGGCCACACCGAAATCTATCGCGGCAGTGAATATACCGTGGACTTTCTTCCCAAGGTGAAGCTGGAGATCATCCTCGGGGAAGCTTTGGTGGACAAAGCGGTCGCCGCCATTCTCAAAGGCGCCAAAACTGGGAAGATCGGCGATGGTAAAATATTTGTTCTGCCTGTGGATGAGGCCATCCGCATTCGTACGGAGGACAAAGGAGAGAAGGCGGTCTGAAATGCCCACCAGCAAATCAAACCACAAACAAACAGGAGCTAAAAAAATGGAAGCAAGATATCTCAACGCAAAAACAGGAAAAGAAGTGTTGGCCTTCGCCAAGGCGCACAACGCTAGATTGGTCGATTACAAATTCTGTGACATCCCTGGCACTTGGCAGCACTTTACCACCACCCTTGCCGAGCTTGAGGAATCTACCTTCAAAGAAGGATTAGGATTCGATGGTTCCTCCATCCGCGGATGGAAGTCGATCAACGCCTCCGACATGCTTGTCTTGCCGGATCCCGCTACCGCCATGATCGATCCGTTTAATGCTGAGCCCACTCTTAGTCTCGTTTGTACGGTGATCGATCCGATCACTATGCAAACCTACGAAAGGGATCCTCGGAGCATCGCACTGCGTGCCGAGAAATATCTCCAGACGACGAAGATCGGCGATACCGCCTTCTTTGGTCCAGAAGCGGAATTCTTCATCTTCGACGATGTTCAGTACGACTCCTCTTCCCGGGGAGCTTTTTACAAGGTGGACTCTGTCGAGGGCATCTTTAACAGCGGTCGTGATGAAATGCCCAACACCGGCTATAAAATCCGTCCGAAGGAAGGATATTTTCCCGTCCCTCCGGCTGACACCCAGCAGGATATCCGCAACGAGATCACCCTTTTGCTCGAGGATCTCGGAGTGCAGATCGAACGCCAACATCACGAGGTGGCCACCGCTGGCCAAGCAGAGATCGATATCCGCTTTGATACCCTTGTCCGCACGGGTGACAAAATGAACCTCTACAAATACGTCGTGCGAAATATTGCTCGTCGTCACGGCAAGACAGCCACCTTCATGCCTAAGCCTCTTTTTGGGGACAACGGCTCTGGAATGCACTGTCACCAAAGCATCTGGAGGGATGGAAAGCCTCTCTTCGCTGGTAAAGGCTACGCCAATCTCAGTGAGTTGGCCCTGTTCTACATCGGCGGGATTATCAAACATGCGCGGGCCCTGACCGCCATCACTAACCCCACCACCAATAGCTTTAAACGACTCGTCCCAGGCTACGAAGCGCCAGTTAACTTTGCTTACAGTGCTCGGAATCGGAGTGCGGCCATCCGCATTCCCACCTACTCATCCAATCCCAAAGCGGTTCGGATAGAATTCCGTACTCCAGACCCCGCAGCGAATCCTTATCTGGCCTGTGCCGCCCAGCTCCTTGCAGGGTTGGATGGAATCCAGAATCGTATTCACCCGGGAGATCCCATGGACAAGAATCTTTATGAACTTCCTCCCAAGGAGCTCGCTAAGATTCCCAGCGCGCCCGACTCTCTCCTCGGCGCTGCCCAAGCGCTCGAAAAAGATCACGAGTTCCTGCTCAAGGGAGATGTCTTCACCAAGGACATGATCGATACCATCGTGGAAATGCGGGTCAAAGATTACGACGCCTTGCGGTTGCGTCCTCATCCACATGAATTTTTCATGTACTACGACGTCTGATCCGTCTTAGAAGCCAAGCTTGCGAAAACCCCTGATGGATAGCCATCGGGGGTTTTCCTTTTGGGGGCTAATGGGTGCGCCCAAATTCACGCATCAGGTTTTTTAACTATAGGCTCCTAAAAGCGGAAACTGAGTTCGTAAAATCCCAGCCGACTTCACCCCCAAATGCTTTTCCAAGACCGTGGCGTAGACCGACCGAAAATCGGTGTTGTACTTCACATCTCCATCGAAAAGATCCTGAGGGGCGAGGGAAGGCATTTTTCCTAAAAGGCCCGATTTAATTCCGCCGCCAGCGAGAAACATCGGTGCCGCCGCCCCGTGATCAGTCCCCCCGCTGGCATTTTCCTTCACTCGACGACCAAACTCACTGAAGGTCATCAGGCTGACGCGTCCGAGATTGCCTTGCGCTTTCAAATCACTCAAAAACGCCGCCACTGCGTCTCCCATTTCTTTGAGGAGTCTTTCATGGGCTCCCGCTTGCTGGGTGTGGGTGTCGAATCCTCCCAAAGATAGGTAGTAAATTCGCGTGGGCATGCCACCCGCAATCAAGCGAGAAACCATGGCAAAGTTCTGACCGAGCCGCGTGGTAGGGTAGGGGACAGAATTCTTCGCTTTGCCGGAAGCTTGGGCAATCTCTTGTTGGCTAACCTTGGCGTCCATCTCCGTTCTCTCCAAGAAATCAAGAGCCGAAAGCTTTCCAAGATTACCTGGCCCATTTAACATGCCGATCGAGCCTCCTGCCTGGCCAGCGTCATCGTCCTCCTCCATCATCATCGATCCGTCAGCTTCAGCCTTCGCCCCACCACCTTTTTTGTTCTTCTTTTTTCCACCCCCGCCTCCGCCCTGATAAAGAACGCCCTTCGGAACGGAGGCGGTGAGGGCTTGAGGCATTTGCGAAGCCATGGCAATCCCCACCGAGGCGTCGCAACCGGAGCAAGCGTTGTCGAAATAGCGACCGATCCAACCGGTGTTAGATGATTTATTCGAATCAACCGCCGTCGCCCAAATCTCGGTCGAGCGAAAGTGAGATCGATTGGGATTCGGGTAACCGACACCCTGAACCACCGCCAAGTGGCCTTCCTGGTAGGCGGAAGCCAGTCCCGAGAGGGAAGGGTGTAGGCCAGTATGAGGATCAAGCTTTAGGATCGACGCCTCGGGGACCCCAATCGTTGGGCGAGATTTGCGATACTCGTCGTTTCCCATGGGAATCACAGTGTTTAAGCCGTCGTTTCCACCCGCAAGTTGCAACACGACTAAAATATTTCCGTCTCGCCCCGTAACCCCCTGAACTAAGGCCCCATCGGCTTCAGCGTGGAGCGACTGCATGGTTCGACTCAGGAAAGCGGGCATGGTCCAGCAGAGAGAACCTCCTAGAAGCCCTGTTCGGAGAAACTCTCGGCGGGTTTTTAGTTCATCCATATTCATCGGGCTCCTTTCATGTCACTTGATACAGGGGGCTTTGCACAATCGACAAAATCATTTTACGAATGGCAGCATCGGTCAACGGAACTTTATCCCCAGCCGCTTCCTGGAAACGCTTACGCAAATCTTCGGAGATCGTTTCGCCAGGCAGGAATCGTATGGACAGCGCCGCCAGAAGCTTTTCTGGGCTTTGACGTTGCTCTGCGGTGGCAATCGAGGCAATCGGGGCAGGGGAAAGTGCAATCGTTTCACGCATTTTTTCTGTGGTGGCCTGCTTTTCTGCTGGAGCCATATCTTTGGCGGAATGGCTGACCACCATCCCCTCAGGGCTGATTTCTGGTGGGGCTACCGCCATCGCGCCACTTTCTGCAGCCACCCGTACCATATTCAGAGTTCCGAGTTTCTGTAGCCCTTGAGTACCTTCCACCAACCACGAGCCGTACTCATAACGTCGGGTGATACTGGCGGTATTGATCCAAGCGATACCCCCGTCCCATCCTTTGACATTGGGAGGCTCGAAAAGAATTTGACCGAGCTGGCTCAAAATATGGCTGGAAAGAGCGGGAGCAGGCAAAGGTCGATCGATTTGTCGGCACAGTCCCACCAACCATTCGGTGGGGGATTTCACTCGGTCGGCCGCTCGGACAGGATCGTAAAAGTTGGGGTTCGTCCACATCGCCATGAGGAAGGGTCGAATTTGACCTTCAAGAGATTTCCACTCGCGCACCAACTCTTGCAGAAGGGGCTCGGGTGGCGACCAGCCTGCGTAGAACCGCCAAAGTTTTTGCGTGATCCATCGGGAGGAAGCTTCTTGGGCTAAGGCCAATCGAACCACATCCGTCCCATCAAAGTTTCCGGTCGATCCAAATATCGTCTTCGATCCTGAGTCATGCCATTTCGTCACATTTTTAAACGAGGGGCGAGACCCGAACTGAAGGCCGCCCTTTTTT
>CAMCDO010000013.1 GCA_945873585.1 Verrucomicrobia subdivision 6 bacterium
GCAATCTTCACCGCGTAAAGGTTGAAATCCCCACGTTGAGCAGTATCACTTCCTAGACGGCCATTAACCTGCGATTGGTTCGCCGATCCAGTGAAGTTATAGCTATAACCAGCATCGACGTACCCAGAAAGTTTGATCCCTTTCTGTGCCGTCTCAACGAAGTTATTCTGAACCATCTTTTTAGTGTCTTGAGCGGATGCTTCCGGGGCGCTGTCCGCGAGCGACAAGCTGGCCAAGGCCGCAAGCACGCCAAGAAGGGCTGTAATATTCTTGATCATTTTATTTACTATCTCCTTAGGTTTGTATCTTTGCTGTTTGGTTGCGTTCACGAGGCACCGTGATTCCTGCCAAAGTGCCATATAATCTGCTAATTAGTTCATGCTATTATTTTTACTTTATTTGTCCACCACAGTTATGGGGACTAGACCAAGTTTCGCAAACGAATCAGCCCCAGCAAGACCAGTCCCATCGAAGCTCCCACCGTCCAATCACCCCATCGCGTATAAAATGTTGAGGAAGAATTACTCAACTCCAGCTCCCCTAAAATAAATCCCGGTTCACGATACGATTTTAGTTCAGGGTCCCACACCTCCGACAAGATAACCCCCCTTGGACTAATTAACGCGGTCACCCCATCGTTTGTTGCCCGCAAAAGTGGTAACCGAGTTTCAATTGCCCGAAACCGAGCGTTATCCAGATGCTGCTCCGCCCCCGAGGATGAACCAAACCAAGCATCGTTGGTTAGATTAACCAGAAGATGCGGATTTTCCTGCGCGGATCTCCGAACACCCCTTGCCACGGAATCCTCAAAACAGATCAGCGGGGCCAATCGAATCCCGCTCGGTTCCAACTCAAGAATTCGTGCGGAGCTTCCCGCGGTCAGATCCCCTCCAGGCGGAACTAATTGACGCATCCATGGGAATATTTTAACCAGCGGCACATATTCGCCCATGATCACCAGATGGGTTTTATCATAGACCCTCGGTGCCTTTCCTTCGGGACCCGTAAAGAGCACCGCGGAGTTAAATGTTTCTGCCCCGCGAACATCAAGGGAACCCGTCAACAAAGAGCGCGCCCCTAATCTTCTCGCCGTCTGCACTGCTTGTTGAAAAGCAGGTTCTTCCCTCCACCCTGTTCCTGCCAAGCTCTCAGGCCAGACCAGTAGATCAATCGGACCATTTCCCACCAAAACAATCTCCGACCAGCGAACAAGCTCCCCAGCCACCTTCTCAATCTTGGCCGACCGCCACGGATCTTGAGGCACCGCAGGTTGAATCGCAGCGTAGGTCAAGGTGTGAACCCCTGGAGGAGGCGGACGCAGCATTGTCCTCGCTCCGTAGACCATCGTCATACCCAGAACGAAAACTCCCGCCGTAAAATCCCAGCGAGGTTTCCATTTTTGGGATCCGCGAATTTCAAGTTCAAAGCGCCGAGCCGTTAAAGTCAGCGTAAGTCCCCCAAATGCCACCACCCACGAAACTAAGGAAACTCCCCCTAGATCGGCGATTTGGGCCAAAAGAAGAAGATTCCCCTGCGATACTCCAAGCCCATTCCAGCCAAACCCGCTAAAAACAATCCCTCGAAGCCACTCAGTTAAAACCCAAGCCGAGGCTCCTAAGACTACCTGCCAGATATTTCCTGCACTGCTCATCCGCTCAGGATCAGAGCCAGAAAATCTCACCCAAAGCAAAAACCAGAGGGCGGGATAGATCGCCATGTATAAACAAAGCAGGACCCAACCCGCCGTCGTTACCGTGATCAGCCAGCTAAAGGTAGTCAGAAAGTGTGTCGCGCCAGCAAACCAACCCAAAAGCAGCGCTTCCCGTATCGAAGGCTTTGTTTTTTGACCGTAGTAGGCCAAAGGAATCAGGGCCAACCAGCCTGCCAAGGGCTGATGGAAAGGGGCAAACCCGAGAGTTAGCCCTAGCCCAGTCAGCCCTGCACAAAACCAGCCCGCCATAGGAATTCCCAACATACTCTTTTTTCGTTCCTGCAGGGTCCGGAGTCAACGTCGCCGAGACTTGTCGGCCAAGGTTTCCTGCTGTTATCTCAAGGGGTGATCCCAACGCGCGTGCGAGAGTTGCTCTGGAAGTTCTTTCTTCTCTGGGCAGGTATCGGCTTGCTGGCGGTGACCTTTCGCATCACTCCCGCTTGGACCGAAACTCTCCCCCTCCCAGAGACGCTTCGTGCCTTCATTACCCTTTGCCTTCGTTATGGAGATTTTATTTCCATGCTCCTGGCCGCTAGCCACATCTATTTCTCCACCGTAGACCGCCTCGGCCTGCGTAAGGCGCGCATTTGTGCCGCAGTCATCCTAGGTTCCTCTGCGCTTCTCGAAACGGTCGGCACTTTAAGCGGCATTCCCTTTGGATCCTACCAGTACACCGATGCCTTTGGCCCACGCATGGGGGGAGTCCTTCCCCTCGCCATTCCCTTGGCTTGGTTCTCCGTCGTGGCGGGGGCCAACCTCAGCTTGAGCCAGTACTGGTTGGGAGGTTCCCGCGCTCCTATCGCCATTGCCACAGGCGCTTTCTCCATGCTCTTTGATTTTTTAATGGAACCATTCGCCTACGCCATTCGTGGATACTGGCACTGGGCGGAGAGTATTGTTCCACCCCAGAACTACTTCTCCTGGTTTATTTTTAGCGCCATGTTGGCTTGGATCACACCAATCTATGCCGAGCCCGCTCCCAAAGCTGACCCTCGACCCGCTATCACTCTGGCCCTCATGACTGGCATCTTCATCGCCGCCCGTATCGCCCACGGCATCTAAGGAATCCTACGAGGCGAATCCGCTCCCTCAGCTAACTCCAGCAACTTCGCAGAACCACACGCGTCCCACGGAGCAACTTCTGCCCGATCGAAAGAGAGTGCCTCTTGGAAAAAACATCATAGCCCGAAGCCTCAATCGGATCGAGAATCCCCGCGTAGAGTTCTCTCATCAACCATGTCGATAATCGACCCCCGCCCGCAGGCAACATTGCAATTCCAGGTTCCGCCAAAGCATACTGCTCCCGAGCTCGGGCCACTTGAAATCGCATGAACTCCGCCCACCTTCCCGAAGGACGGCCCGCTAATAAATCCTCTGTCCGAACCCCATACTCCTCCCTCTCCTCGGCGGGCAGATAGATTCTACCCGCTCGGGCATCCTCCGCCACGTCTCGCAAAATATTCGTCAGCTGCATTCCTCTCCCCAAATCGACCGCCCGCGGTTCCGCTTCCTCCTTCTCCGATCCAAAAACACGCATCATCATCAATCCAACTGTTCCGGCCACTCGATAGCAGTAGAGATCCAACTCCTTCCATGTCTGTAGATCGACTGGCCCGGCATCCCCAGCTACACCTACTGCCAAATCCTCAAACCACCGCCGCTGAATCTTTTTTCTCTCAGAAGTATGTCGAAACGCTGGCATCCACTCCTCCCCCGACTTGGCGCCACCTTCCCCAAAAGCTCGTCCTAAAATCTCCCCCGCAACTTCAGGACGCACCACTTCACCCCGTGCCGCCGCTCCGTCGACCGCATCATCCACTGAACGACAGCAGGCGTAGACCGCATAAGCATCGCGCCGCACCTCAGCGGACAAAACGTGCGAGGAAAAATAAAAAGTCCGGGCGTGTTCCCGGGTGATGGCTTGCGCCGCGCGATAAGACACTAAGAGGGAAGGCAACAAGGAGTGCCCTAAACGACTAGCCCCCTAGCCGGACCGACTGCCGAATCCAACCAATCGCCTGCGTAATCGATTCCTGCTCCCCCAGCGTAAGATGGGATTGAGCCAAGTGCTGATTGGCTTCTTGGAAAAGATTGGTGCAACGCTCCTGCATCGTCTGAATCGCTCCCGACTTGCGAAGCAGATCTTGAACCTTAGAAATCGACGATTCGTTTCTCGTAGAAGCCTGCAGACACATCTGCAAGAAGGACCGGTCCACCTCCCCCAAGCGATCGTAGGCCTCCCGAATCAAGAGAGTCTTTTTGCCTTCGAGCAAATCCGTCGGTAGAAGTGCATCTTTACTATCGAAATGAGAAAACTCCAAAAGGTCGTTCTGAATTTGGAAGGCAAGGCCCAGCGGCTCCATTACCTTGGCCAAGTCTTCTGCTTTTTCGGATGAAGCCCCTGCCAAAATAGCTCCCATTACGCAGGGAGCCTCGAAAGTGTATCGGGTTGTTTTTAAAAGGTAAGTTCGCTCGATATCCTCCCGACTGACTCGCCCGATATCCCGAGATCCAAGCAGGATATCAAAGATCTCTCCCACCCCCGTGTCGGTTACGTAGGAGAGAAGTTTCCCCAAAGCCTTCTGCCTGGGTTCCGCCGCAAAGGAGCTTTGCTGGAGGACCTCGACCGACAAAGCGAAAAGAAGGTCTCCCACTACCAGCGCCACTCCTTGCCCCGTCCGTTCCGCATTACTCAAGCGACCCTGACGCTGTTCAACCAGCTTATGGAAAGTGGGCAGTCCACGGCGCTTCTCCGATCGATCAATTAAATCATCGTGCACCAGAACGAAAGCGTGCAGGAGCTCCAAGGAAAGGGCCGCCTGTACTAGCGACTTATCCTCCACTGCCTTTGCTCCGCCCAAAGCACGGTAGGTCAAAAGAAAAAGTAGGGGCCGAATTCTTTTACCCTTCCGCCCAACAAACTCACACATATCGAAAAAGATCGGTTCAAAGAGATCCCCGTATTCATAACGCTCTTTTTGACGATAAAAAAAGGACTGAATCTCCTGCTCAAGAAGGCTGGGTAGGCGCTCCAGCTCGGTCGGCAAAGGGGACGAGTTCATAGAAAACATTAGAAGAACTTGGGGGGCAAACGCCAATCGGAAAAAAGGAAGTTATTCAGATGGTGTATTCACTGCCTTGGGGTCGATCCGCCTTGGGGATAATCTTCAGCGCTGCGTGCTCTGCAAAAACAAGGTGATGGGGTGGAACACTTTTTGCCAAAAAGACACCGCCGCCAATCGTACTTCCTTCTCCCACCACCGTTTCCCCACCCAAGATGGTCGCACCTGGATAAATCGTCACGCGATCCTCAATCGTCGGATGTCTTTTACGTCCGCGCAACGATTGTGCTCCGGTTACCGAGCGAGCCCCCAGCGTCACTCCGTGATAAATTCTCACCTCCCTCCCTATTTCGGTTGTTTCTCCAATGACCACACCCGTTCCGTGATCAATGAAAAAGGAGGATCCCAAAATAGCTCCTGGATGGATATCGATTCCTGTCCGACTGTGGGCCCACTCCGTCATCATGCGAGGAAAGAGGGATACCCCGAGAAGATGAAGTTCATGGGCCATTCTCTGCACCGCAATCGCCTCAATCCCAGGATAGGCTAGGAGGATTTCCTCCACATTGTGCGCCGCTGGATCGCCCGCCATGACCGCTTCAACGTCGGTTTTGAGGATCGCCCGGATCGCAGGGAGTCGTTCCAAAAAGGAGCGGACTTTTGCATGAGCCGATTCCCCAAGAGCAGCCTTCTTTGATAGGCACTTGGTTACTTCACGTTCCAACGACTTTTCTAGCGAGCCAAGAAGATCGGTGATGGCGGGCCCCAGCTCTTTTCCCTCCAGACGATCCCCCTCGTAAAATCCGGGAAAAAGAAGATGAAGCAAATCTTCCGTAATCGCCGCCACCGCCGCCTTCGAAGGAAGCTGAGTTCCACCCAAATGATTGATCGCCGCCAGCTCGGCATAGGATCGAACCATTTCCGCGGCGAGAGGATGATGAGCACTCATCCAGCCATCCTATGGGAAAATTGGCCCGGGGGCAACTTGGGCCAACGCCGTTTTTGTTGGGCGGGAAAGCCTTCCGATGGCTCAATAGACACATGCCATCCGCAGTTTTCACCCCAGAGACCCTTCCTCCTGCCCAAGTAGGCAAGATTCGCTATGGGGTCATAGGTTGCCCCATTGCGCACTCCCTCTCCCCCTGCATGCAACTCGCTGGGTTCGAAGCCTTAGGCCTTCCTGCCGATTATTTTCGAATCGAAGTCCCCGCCGGCACCCTCCACCGCGCGATCCCTCTTCTTCTTCAAGCTGGGCTTCAAGGATGGAACTGCACCCTGCCGCATAAAAAGGAGATGTTCAATCTGGTTTCGAAAAAAGACTCCTCTGCGCTGGAAGCCCAATCGGTAAACACAGTTCGAGTAGAAAAGGACCAACTTCACGGCTTCAGCACCGACGCAGCAGGATGGGAAACCGCACTCCAAGAAACTTGGCAACTGGCCACCGATAAACTCCGCGTCCTCATTCTCGGATGTGGCGGAGTCGGCCAAACGCTCGCCCGCCATCTCACCCAAAGCGGTTGCGCGGCTCTTACCTTGACAAACCGGGAACCGAAGCGCGCCACAGAACTACTCCGCGAACTCCAATCCTTAGGCACAGGACGATTCCCCATCCAAACCATCCCTTGGGACATCTCCGCGATTCAATCCGCTCTACCCAAGAAGGATCTTCTTGTTCAAGCCACCAGTCTTGGAATGAAAGACGAAGACTCCCTGCCCTTTCCCTTCGAATCCCTCCACCCCCCCCTCCGAGTCTATGACACCATTTATCGCAAGGAGCTCACCCCACTCGTCCGCGCCGCCCGTCAGCGCGACTGCCCTGCCATCGATGGTCTCGGAATGCTTCTGCATCAAGGAACTCGTTCCTTCGAAATCTGGACAGGCAAAAAGGCCCCTCGCCTAGCAATGCAGGCAGCACTCGAGCAATCTGCAGGGAGAAAGATTTGAGCCTGCCCCTCCTTATTGGAGGCGCCGTTTTTGTTTTCGGTGCATGCCTCGGTTCTTTCCTCAACGTCTGCATCCTCCGCATTCCAATCGGACAATCCATTGTCCGACCTCCCTCCCGTTGCGCCGCTTGTGGCCTGCGTATCCCCAGTTTTCTCAATCTGCCCATTCTCGGATACTTTCTTCTTCGCGGTCGCAGCCGATGCTGCGGGGCTCACCTCGATCCGCGCTATCCTGCCATCGAGGCAGGAACTGCGATTCTTTCCACCACACTATGGTTTCTCTATTCGCCGCAACTTTTTGCAATCTATCTTTTTCTCGCTGCAGGCTTGATTATCGCTTCAGGGATTGATCTCGATTATCTCGTCATTCCTGATGCCCTCACCATCGGCGGTGTCGTTCTAGGTATTTGTGCCAGTTACCTCGTGCCCGAATTGCAACGGCAGGAAGATGCCGTGGACGCCATGATTCGATCTGCCCTCTCCGCCGCCGTAGGAGGTGGACTTCTTTGGGCGGTGGCTCGTACCGCCTCCTGGTTTTTACAAAAGGAGGCCATGGGCATCGGCGACGCCAAACTTCTCGCCGCCCTAGGCGCCTTTTTAAGCTGGCCCAGCCTGCCTTTTATTTTGGTTGTCTCCTCTTTTATCGGCACAGCCGTCGGCATCGGAATCCTGACGGGCCGAAAAAGAAAGTTAGGAGTCAAAGTCCCCTATGGTCCCTACCTGGCCATGGCAGCCATTCTCTGGCTAATTGGAGGAAATAGTTTCACCTCTAAATATCTTTTCAATAACCCCATTTTTACGAATCGATAGCGTTCTGCATTAGAGTATTACAGCATAAGCAATTTCATTCATAATTGCCACCAATGCCTTAGAGCATGGTTCGACAGATAAGATTTTTATACCCTTTATATAGGGATGCGAAACAGAAAGACCGCTACATATTGTGTTCTTTGCGCCTGCTTTCTCCTTCCGCTCTTTGGCCATACCGCCTCAAAACCTTCCACCAACATCTCCCTCCAAGAGGACGGTTCTCTCGTCGTTTACGACGCCACAGGCGGAATCGCTGAGTTCGTTAAACAAGGCACCCCCCGTCAATCCATCCAGCTCGACGGACAAAATTGTAACGTCAGCTACGGCTTTAATTCCGCTGGAAAAAAAACCATCCTCGTCAGTCTCCCACCTGCAGCCAGCAGTCCGAGCATCTTCAATCTTGGTGACTCGCAAGTTAACATGCCTCCAAAATCATCTCTTAGGATCACGCTCTCCGATTCCAATCGCCTAGAAAAACTCGAGGGCACTCCAGCGGGCAGCGTCACCTTCGCCAAGATCTCCCAATCCACCCCCGCCGCATTGCCCACCGAGAAAAGCCCTTCCCCCGAATCGACTCCCCTCTCCTCTTCCTCTCCTGCCCCGGATACATCTTCCAATCCAACACCCCTCTCCTCCACGCCCGCAAGCCCTCTCGTCTCTGCTCCAGCCGATGAACCCTTTTTTCCTGGAGGCTGGCCTGGAAACCTGCTCGAGCACCCTCTCACCAGCACTGCCCAAGAGGAAGACCCTTTTTACGTTCGCACCGAAGGAGGCGCCCGCTTCGTCAGTTCAATGAATATTGTTAATATCGTCGGCCCAAATGGCCCCAGCAACCCGGCCATTGAAAAAGAAATCGCCTTCAGCACGGGCTATCGCCAAGACATCGATATCGGAGTGTGGATTCTTCCCTGGTTCGGTCTTTCTATCGAGACTGGCTTTGCCCTCAATGCCATTCGCGGAAATACAGAAGGCATGAACGTTTCCAGCAGCACCTACTGGAGCGTTCCCATCCTCGCTCAGCTCTGCTTCCAATATCCCAACGAAAGTGGCTTTATTCCCTACGCTAACTTCGGCTTCGGGGGTGGTTGGAACTACTTCAAAATCGGCAGCATCACCTACCCTGGCAACTTCACCACCCTCTCAGGTTCAGGCAACGATATGAACAACGCCTACCAAATCGCCGCGGGTTGCCGCTATCGCCTCTACGAGCAGTTTAGCCTCACCTTGGCCTACAAATTCTATGGCACCAGTCAACCCACCGTCGATATGGGCGACAATCAGCAGGTCACTTTCGGTTCCCCCGTCACCAACTCGATCGAGTTAGGTGGCAACTTCTCCTTCTAAAACGCTATCTCCTACTCAACCCCATCTGCGCGCGATCACGCAGATAGTGGTCCGCCAGCACCAGCAAAGTCATCGCCTCCACCATCGGCACCGCCCTCGGTAAAACACACGGATCGTGCCGACCCCGCGCCTTCAACTCTACTTGCCGCCCCTTCGCATCCACCGTTTTCTGTACTTGAGCCAGCGTCGCCACTGGCTTAAAGGCCACCCTAAAAATAATGTCCTCTCCGTTACTAATCCCACCTTGCACCCCTCCGCTCCGATTCGTCCGGGTCCGCACCTTTTTTCCTTTCAGGTAAAACTCGTCGTTATGTTCAGAACCGCGCATTCGTGCCCCTGCAAAACCCGAGCCGATTTCAAAACCCTTCGTCGCAGGCAAACTCATCATCGCTTTCGCTAAATCCGCTTCCAATCGATCAAAAACTGGCTCCCCAATTCCCACGGGACACCCCCGCACAATACACTCCACCACCCCGCCCAAAGAATCTCCCTCCGATCGGACCCGCTCGATCAAGCGCACCACCTGCTCCGCCTCTTTCGCCTCAGGCCAACGAACAATGTTCGACTCCACTTCCTTCGCCGAAACTTTTCCCGCCTCTGCTCGTGCCACCAGAGTTCCCACCTGTCGCACAAACGCCGTCACCGAGAGACGGGGCACCAACTGCTTAAATATTTTCCGGGCCACCGATCCGCCGATCACACGGCCAATCGTTTCCCGTGCCGAGGTCCGGCCGCCGCCCTGCCAGTTTCGGATTCCATACTTCGCCTGATAAGTATAATCAGCATGACTCGGCCGAAATATTGTCTGCATCTCCTTATACGCCTCAGGTCGCCCATCTTCGTTCCGTACCCAGACCGAAATCGGGGTGCCCAGCGTCTGCCCATCGAAGACCCCCGAAAGAATTGCACAGCGATCCGCTTCTTTGCGCGGCGTGACAATCTTACTTTGCCCAGGCCGACGCCGATCCAGATCGGGTTGCAGATCTTTCTCCGAAAGCGCAATTTTCGGCGGACACCCGTCTACCACCGCACCCACCCCGCCCCCATGGGACTCACCCCAAGTGGTTACCCTGTACAAATGGCCAAAGGTGTTACCCATGCTTTTCATTCTGCACGAAAAAACGCTTTTGCCCAAGCCTTGGAATTGACCGCCCGCACTCGCCCCCCGCCCCATTCCATGCCAATTTATCGAAGTGAATCCTCAACAGCACATCTGGCTACTCGGTCTGAGTGGTTCAGGCAAGAGCACTCTCGCTCCTCTTCTCGCTGCTCGACTACATCTTCCCTTTGCCGATACCGACCAACTCATCACCCAAAGCTCAGGTCGCACCATCACGGATATTTTTCAGGCCGATGGGGAAGAAAAGTTCCGCCAACTCGAGTCACGCGTTCTCCAGGAAGTATCCACACATACACCTTCAGTAATTTCTTGCGGAGGCGGAGTCATTCTCGATCCAGCAAATCGCCAAATCATGTCTCGCACTGGCCTTCGCGTGTATCTCCAAGTCCCCCTACCCGTTCTCGAATCTCGCCTCGCTCTCGCCACCGATCGCCCACTTCTTCCACCCGATCAACGCGCCAACCTCCTCGCACAACAGCTTGCCCAGAGAGGAACATGGTATGCCGAATCTGAAATTTGCCTCGATGCCCAAAATAGCACTCCCGAAGCGATGGTTCAGCATATCCTCGCGCAACTCCCATCCTCCTAAACCTGTGGATCATGCTTCGATCCTCCGCGAAACCTCTCAGCGCCTAGGCTTCGACGCTCTCGGATTCGCCCCTGCCGAAATTCCACCAGGCGCCGAGCATCTTCGCCAATGGCTTTCACTCTCTTATCAAGGGGAAATGGACTGGATGGCTCGAAATGCTGAACTCCGCGCCGACCCGCGCCAGTACGATGCCCAGGCCAAAACAATTATTGTCGCAGGAGTCTCCAGTCGACAGACCTCTCCCCCTCTGCGCCGAGGCCGTATCGCCGCCTATGCTCAAGGGGATGATTATCACGAAAGTCTCCGCGAAAAACTAACCCAACTCGCAGAGGCAACCCTTGCCCCATGGGGCGCTTCCTACCGCATCTGCGTCGACTCCTCTCCCTTGATGGAAAAGCCCATCGCTGCCATGGCTGGCCTCGGTTGGCAGGGAAAAAACACCCTCCTCATCCACACGGAACACGGACCATGGCTCATGCTTGGTTCGCTTCTGACCGACCTCGTCATCACTCCCTCAACCCCCAGCCAAGACCACTGTGGAACTTGCACTCGTTGCCTAGATGCCTGCCCCACTCAGGCTTTCCCTCAGCCTTACGTGCTCGATGCACGGCGTTGTCTGGCCTATCTGACCATCGAACACCCTGGATCGATCCCCGAAGAGTTCCGTCCTCTCATCGGAGATCGTCTCTTCGGTTGTGACGAGTGCCTCGATGTCTGCCCCTGGAATCGACACGCCCAACAATCTCGAGAACTCAGCTTCACTCCAATCCCCCGACCCGATCTCACCACCATGCTCTCGTGGGACGATACCCGCTTTCGTAAAGAATTTCGTGGCACCCCCATCTTTCGCTTAAAACGAGGCCGCTGGTTGCGCAATATCTGCATCGTTCTTGGTAATATCGGAACCTCACACGATCTACCCGCCCTCCAAGCCAGTTGCCACGACTCTGACCCCGTCGTCCGAGAACACGCCCAATGGGCTGTCACTCAAATTCAAACCCGCGAACCAGCCTCCACCCTACCCCCCCAGACTTAAGCCTTCGGCAAACCGAGACTTTCCTAATTTTTCTTTGTTTCGGGCTTTTTGAGCTCAGGTAAAAGGGTCTTCAACTCACTCGCCTTAACCTTGTTATCATCCTGCATTGGGGTTTGATTCTGCTCCCCAGAAAGATATCCCTTCTCCACTAAAGAATCTGCAAAGGTGGAATTCGCCTCTGGCGGATAAATCCGATAGGCAGAACCAATAAACTCCATCGCCGCAGGTTTATCATTCCGATAAAAAGCCACCGCTGCTTTGGCAAAGTAGTAAAGGGGACTACTGGGGTTGGGTTGGAGCTTGGCCACATAACTATCCGCTTTGCTTGTATTTCCGCCTAAAAGATCACAGAGAAACATTTTGTACGTACCCAGATCGTTGTTCGGTTGGCTATTCAGAAATATCTGAAACTTTTCCCTCGATTCCGCATACTTGTTATTAAGAAAAAGCACTTCCCCTAGATTAAACTCAGCCATCGGAAGATCGGGTTGCAGCTTTAACGCCTCGCGAAAGGAGGCTTCGGCATGCTCCCAGTCCCGCTTCCGTGTAAAGATCGCTCCCCTCAAATTAGCGTTGCTCGCCTGCTTCGGTTTGGCCTGATCGGCTAAATCCAAGTACTTCAGCGCACCATCTAAATCATTGCGTGCAAAACACTGCGCCGCCTTTACATAAGTCACTTTATACCGCTCCTCTACGTCCTCCGGCAGTGCTTCTTTACTCGATTCGATGGTGGTGGCGGCAGGCTTATTCCCGACCGCTTCCTTCGCCTCATCTTTCTTTCCGCATGCGGTTAAGAGGCTAATCAAGCCTAAGAGGCCAAGGAGCCATATTTTGTTCATTCGTAAACATTCCCAGAACCCTCCCCTTGCCTCAATCTATTTTCCCTAGTCTTTTCAAGGCGCTTCTTTTCAGCGAACTTTGCCCCGATATGAAATTTCTGGTTACAGGAGGCTCGGGCTTCATCGGCAGCCATCTCGTCCATCGCCTCCAATCCCACGGCCCCGTTACCGTCCTCGATAATCTTTCCACTGGCCAGAGATCAAACCTCCAAGGCCTTTCCTGCCGCTTTCTCCATGGATCTATCCTCGAGCCTGCCTCCCTCGACGATGCCCTCGCTGGCGTTACCCACGTCTTTCATCTAGCCGCCATGGTCAGCGTCCCCGAATCTGTCGCCCATCCCGATCGCTGCCACGAAATTAATGTCGAAGGCACCCGCCTCGTTCTTGCCGCCGCCACCCGTGCGGGCGCCCAACGTCTCGTCCTGGCCAGCTCTTGCGCCATCTATGGAAACGATCCCATCATGCCGAAAACCGAAACTCTTCCCCCCGCTCCAGCCAGCCCCTACGCCCAATCTAAACTCGCGGGCGAAGCTCTTTGCCTTTCCTCACCCCTTCCCGCCGTCCCTCTCCGCTTCTTTAATGTTTACGGACCACGCCAAGATCCTCAAGGCCCCTACGCCGCCGCCGTCCCTAAACTTCTCCAAGCCGCCCTCGCAGGATCTCCTCTTCCCATCCATGGCGACGGACTCCAAACCCGTGACTTCGTCTTTGTCGAAGACGTTACCTCCGCCCTCCTCCATGCCGCCATTCATCCAGAAATGGTCGGGCCCTACAATGTCGCCTCAGGCCAATCCAAATCCATTCTGCAACTTGCCGAAACCATCCGCACCGCCGCCGGCTCAACCTCTCCCATATCCTATTTTCCTGCCCGCACCGCCGATGTCCGCTTCTCCTCCGCCTCCATCGCCCGGCTTCGAGCTACCGGTTGGCAACCTTCCGTCGATCTCCTCTCCGGTCTCCGCCAAATGGTCGGACAAAACTTATCATCTCACCTCTAGCAAAAATCGCACCCCACTCATCCTCCTTTCCCGCCGAGCAAACCCCAGCATCATCATCTTTCACTTCGCCCGGGTGGTGGAATGGCAGACACAAGGGACTTAAAATCCCTTGGGGAGAAATCCCCGTGCGGGTTCGACCCCCGCCCCGGGCACACTTTTTTCTAAAATCGCTCGCTCGAGGATTGCGACCTGCCTTTGCCTGTGTATTTTGTCAATTCGATGTCCGACAAAACTCGCATCCTCAAAGAGAACGTCCCTGGCCAATGGTACGTCGACGACAGTTGCACCCCATGCCATGTCTGCCTCGAAGAAGCCCCCAAACTCCTCAAATACAATGAGGACCAAACCTACGTCTACTTTCTAAAACAGCCGGAGAACCCAGAAGAAATCGATGCCGCCCAACGCGCCCTCGATATTTGCCCCACCGGTTCCATCGGCAACGATAATACCTAACCGTTACCATGTCCGCCCCCACCCAACCCGCCGCCTCTCCCTTTAATCGGAATCATCCCTTCTCCGCCCAAGTCCGCGAGAATCGCTTCCTTAACAAAAAGGGATCGGAAAAAGATACCCGCCATGTAGTCATCGAACTCGGTTCCACTGGCCCCACTTACGTTTGCGGAGATTCCCTTGGAGTTCTCCCCCGTAACCCCGACCACCTCGTCGAAGAATTTCTCGGAAAACTCGGCCTCAGCGGGGATGCTCATCTCACCGAAACCATCACCTCAGCTACCGTCCTCAATCGGGCAGGCAAAAAGTTTGTGAAAATGGCCGCGGAGAAATCTCCTGCAAGCCCAAGTCGCGATCGCCTTCAAGAAATTTGCGCCGACGAAACCAAACTCGACGCCTACGTAGCCGACCGCGATGCCGTGGATGTCCTCGCCGACGCGCCAGGCCTTCAAGTAGATCCCGCCGAGCTCCCCTCACTCCTGCCTAAAGTTGCTCCTCGCCTCTACTCCATCGCCTCCTCCCCCGACCACCGCCCAGGGGAAGTTCACCTCACCGTCGCCGTAGTTAAATATACCACCCACGGTCGCCCAAAGCAGGGCCTCGCCTCGGGCTATCTCGCCGATCTTAAACCCACTTCAACCGTTCCGGTTTTTGTCCAGCCCACCCGCCACTTCCATCTACCCTCTCCCGACAGCGATATGATCATGGTCGGACCCGGCACCGGCATCGCTCCCTTCCGCGCCTTCCTCCAACATCGCAAGCACCACGCCCATCCAGGGAAAAATTGGCTCCTCTTTGGTGACCAACGCGCCAGTAGCGATTTTCTTTACGGCGATGAATTTTCCGATGCCCAAAAATCTGGTCACCTCCACAAACTCTCCACCGCCTTCTCTCGCGATCAGGCCGAGAAAATCTACGTCCAACACCGCATGCTCCAAGAGGGGGCCGAACTCTGGCGCTGGCTCGATCGTGGAGCCTATTTCTACGTCTGCGGCGATGCCAAACGTATGGCCAAAGACGTCCACGCTACCCTTTTGCAAATTGTCGCCACCCATGGTGGCAAAACTCCAGAGCAGGCAGAAGAGTGGCTCTCGGTCACCTTTAGCAAAACCGAGAAACGTTACCTCAAGGACGTCTACTAAATCACCATGGCTCGCCGACGCACTTCGGGAAATCTTTTCGTAGGACTCGTTGTCGGCGGCCTCATCCTCATCGGCGCTCTCCTTTTTCTTCGGGATCGCGGTCTTCTTCACCTCCCTCAATCCCAACCAAAACCTCCAGCCCAAAGAGCGGAGGACCTAGCCAAAAAATACCCAGGAGCGGAAGTTTTCTCTGGCCCCGAGACCATTCCCAACCCAGATAAAAAAAAAGTGAACCCGTCCCAGCCCTAGCCCCACTCCCTCCCGTCCCCACCCCGACCACCCCAAAACCTCTTCCCCTTCCTCCCATGGTTGGTCCGCCCAAACCTCCCATGGGAAAAGAAGTTCGCCGGGCGGAATCTATTCCCACCGAAAAACCCCGCGATACCGTTGAAATGGCCGGATGGCAGGCCCTGCTCGACCGATTAAACTTTTCTTGCGGCACCATCGACGGCCATTTTGCCAAGCGTAGCCGCCGCGCCATCACTCAATTCCAAATCAATCGGGCCCTCGCCACCACCGGCGAACTCGATATCGAGACCCGCCTCAACTTAGGAAAACCTGGCGATGCCTACACCGATTACACTTTGACCGCCGATGACCTAAGCCACGTCATTCCAAAACCCAAAGGCTTTCTCGCCATGAGTAAAGTACCTGTCCTCGACTATCACGACCCTTGGGAAATGCTCGCTGAAAAAACCCACTCCACCCCATTTTTTATCAAAGAAATTAATCCATCCATCACCAATCTGATCGCTGGCACTCAACTCACTCTTCCCAACCTCGAAGGAACTCGCAAACTCCCCCCTGTCTCTCGCATCGTCATCATGCTTTCCGAAACGACTCTCCTAGCATTTGATGCCAGCAATAAAGTCGTCGCTTGTTTCCCCTGCTCAATCGCCGCGAATAAAAATAAAGTCCCTAACCAAGCTCTCACTGTCATCAATATCGCCCCCAACCCCGATTACACCTTCGATCCCAAAGTTCTTATCGATGTCGCCACCAAAGAGGGCATCACCAATAAACTGGTCCTCCCCCCTGGGCCCAATAACCCCGTCGGCACGGCCTGGATCGGACTCTCCCTCCATGGCTATGGCATTCATGGAACTCCTGAGCCGGAAGATATCTCCCGCACCGGTTCCCATGGCTGTTTCCGCTTGGCCAACTGGAACGCTACCAAACTCGTCAACGCCGTTCGCCCAGGAGTCCCTGTCGAGGTAGTTCCCTAACCTCACTTTAACCTCATCTCCAGCGGAAAGTGATCGCTCGGCACCTCTCCTTTTCGCCATACCCCAACTTCCATTTTGCTTGCCCCGTTTTTTCTCACCCAACCTGGCGAAAGTAAAATATGATCAAAATCTGCTACCGTATAACGCCCTGCTGGATCGGGCTTCACCGTTGCTACCGCAGGCCAAGGCACCTTCTCCTCCGCCGCCCTCCATCCCTCTTGGAGTAGCTTTCGGACGGTATCCTCCGTGAAATCTGGATTTCGCAAAGAACAGTTAAAATCTCCTGCCAAAAGCATAACCTCATTCTGAGGATCTAAACCCCTCCTACGCCAATCCCAACGCAGATAGTCGATTGCCCGCTCACGCCGTACACTGGACACATCTCGCCCCCCTCGATTGCTTTTTAAGTGCACCACATAAGCGGTCAGACGATTCCCCTTTTTATCGACAAACAGCGCTCCCAAAAAACCCCGCACGGGTCGATCGGGCGTAATCGGTAATCCATGAAAATCCACTTCCCATACCTCCTTCCAAGGCACCTGACTCACAATCGCAACATTTTGCGGAGGCAACTTCACCTCCTCATCTTTCGCCCTTTGAAAGTTCGAAACTGCCTGCCATCGATACTCGGGAATCACTCGCCCCAACGCGTTCCCATCTACCACCTCCTGCAACAGCGCCACTTGGGGAGCGGTCTTGCCTAAAGTCGCCCGTACCGCCTCTTCATGAAGCTTCCGCGGCCCCGCCTTCGCGTAGGGAACTTGTCCAGGAAACCACTGCAGGTTCCATGTTAACCAGGCCCTAGGCAAAGACCCTAAGAGCGAAGCTTTCCCGGGAACCTGCAGATTCGGTTGCCCCAAGATCGGTTCCGCTAAAGGCAAGGCACCCGACCCCACCCAAGCCCAAAGCCCCAACCCCAAAACGAGAATCACTTTTCTCATAATAGATTAAACTGACCCTGAGACCAAAAGTTGCGGTCTTTTGAAAATAAACACATCCCCACGCCGCATGACCCGACCCGCAAAACCTAGCTTTACCCCAATCTAATACCGTAAGACCTCCCGTAGGGCCTCCGCAATTCGCACTGCCGTCGGTCGATGCGCCGACCATAAATTCGGATGATAGGGAATCGGCGTGTCCTTGGCATTTAACCGCCTCGGGGGCGCATCCAGCAGTTCAAAACCCTCCGAGGCCACCCGCGACACCACCTCCGCCGAAACCCCGCCCCAAGGCCACGACTCGCCCACCGCCAGCAATCGACCCGTTCGCGCCACGCTCGCCAAAATCGTATCCGTATCCAGTGGCTTCACCGTCCGTAGATCCACCACCTCAGTTTCATACCCCTCCCCCGCCAACTCATCCGCTGCCGCCAACGCTTCATGCACCATCGCGCTATAAGCCACGCAGGTCACATCCCGCCCTGGTCGGGCCACATGGGCCTTGAACGCTGGGACCGCTTCCGCCGGCAGACTCTTCGCCTTTAAATGATAATAGAGAAGTTTGTGCTCACAAAAAACCACTGGGTCAGGCATGGCAATCGCCTCCAACAACATGCTGTAGGCATCCTCAACCGTTGCAGGCGTCATTACCACCAGACCAGGATAGTGTGCGTAGATCGCCTCCATCGATTGACTATGAAACGGACCACTCCCCGGCGTTCCTCCTGAGGGCAACCGCAAAACCATCGGACACGGTCTCCCCGTCCGCCAATAGGTCGTCGCCGCATGATTCAGCATTTGATTGAGTCCCACTGTAGAGAAATCTGCAAACTGCATCTCCACCACTGGCCTCATCCCCTCCATCGCTGCGCCCACCGCTAATCCCACCATCGCATCCTCCGAAATCGGAGAGTCGATCACTCTTCCAGGAAACTTTTCCGCCAGATTTTTTGTCGCCTTAAAAGCCCCCCCAAACTTGCCCACATCTTGCCCGTAAATAAAAACCGATGGATCATCCTCTAACGCTTTCTCCTGCGCCGCTCGAATCGCATCCAAATAAGTCACACTCATCCCTTCTGCACAGCCTCCGCTGCTCCCACCATGGCCGTCGCACGCCAATCTTCTTCAAATGGATCGGGCAAAGGCTCCTCCGCCACTTTTTTCACCGCGCCCTCCACCTCCTCCTGCGCCTCCTTTTCCCACCGATCCCAATCTTTCCCCAACCCGCGGGATTTCATTTGATCTCGCAAAACCTCCATACAGTCCCGCCCTCGATCGGAACTCTTCATTTTTTTATCAATATAAAGACCATCATCATGTTCTCCGTGACCGCATAAACGCAACAACCGGCCTACCACCAACTGCGGTCCCGCTCCCTCTCTCGCCCGCTGCACCGCTCGCCCCACCACTTCCCAACACGCCTCGGGATCGGTCCCATCCACTCCATGCCCCTCCACCCCATACCCCTTAGCCCGATCGAGTAAATCGGTACAGGCAAACTGCCGATCATTCGGAGTCGAATAGGCATACCCATTATCCGCCACCACTACCACCAAAGGAAGTTTCTCTACTGCCGCCACATTCAACCCCTCATGAAATGATCCCGTGGAGGTCGCTCCATCTCCCGCCGAAGTCAGCCCAACAAATCCCTTTTCCTTTTTCATCCGCTTCGCCAACAAAACTCCTGCCGTCGCAGAAACCATCGCTCCTAAATGACTGATCATCGGCAGAATCCCCCGCGAAAGATCGCCCCGATGAATATTCCCATCCCGCCCCTTCATCGGTCCTAACTTCGATCCTAAATAAGCCCGTACCGCATCCACCAGCGGCTCACCAAATCCTAATCGCCCTGCCATGTCCCGAATCAACGGGGCCAGCACATCCCCTTTCCGTAAAGCCACCCCACCCGCCGCACTCAATCCCTCCTGCCCCCTCCCCAAATAAACTCCGCCCACAATCCGCCCCGCCCGATACAAACTCGCCAGTTTATCCTCTAAAACACGCGCTCGCAGCATAGCCCTACTCATCCTTTCCATCGGATCCTGCTCTGCCTGCGAGGAAGCCTTTCCTACCTCTCGGTCCATCGTACGCGTCGCCATCCCCTAAATTACCCTTCTGCTTCGTCTGCTGTCCGCCAATCCCCCACTCACCTACACCGCCCAACCAGCATACATTTTTTCTAACGCTCTGTGCAGACTGCTCGCCGTGCGTGGTTCACCCGAAACTCCCTGATACATCGGCAGACGCTCCAGTAATCGCACCAACCTCCGAGCGAGCGACTCCATCATCTGCCGCTGAAACTTCCCTCTCGCCCCACGACCCCCTGCCAAAAAGGATTTTACCCACACCGCAGGCACAATCAGAGCCGTCACCTTCCCCTCCGCTACCACCGTCGCCGAGCGCCGCCGCCCCGTCAAAATCGAGAGCTCTCCAATAATTTCTCCCGCCCCCAAATGAGCCAGAACCAACGGGTCCCTCCCCCGAATTCTTTTCTCCACACGCGCTTTGCCCGACAAAATAACCAAGAGTTCCCGCGCCGATCCACCCTCCGCCACCAATACTTCTTCTTTGCAAAAAAGCCTGCTCTTCATCTTCGGAAAAAGCCTTTTCCATGCTGCTGCACCCATTTTCATCTTTACCTTCTTACCTTACTTCCCCTTTGATCACCAGCCCCCACCCATGCTTCCCACCTCCTCTTCCTCTGCCGGAACTCGCGAACGTAGCCTTCAGTTTGCCCTCCTCTTTTGCCTAGTCGACCTTCTCCTCATGGGAAGCGTCGCCCTCAACTCCACTTCCATCACCATCTTAGGCGATCTTCTCAAAGAGCTCGCTGATACCCTCTGCGTTCTCGCCGCCTTTCTCACTCTCCGCGCCGTTCGCCGCTCTCCCGACCACCGTTTCGCCTACGGCATTGGAAAACTGGAAAATCTTGTCTCTCTTTTTCTTGGCCTCGTCATAATCGCTTCCGCTTTTTTTATCACCTTTCAAGCCGCTCACCATCTTCACGAACCTCGTATGGCACAAGGCACCCTTCCTGGTATTTTCCTCTTCGCTCTCTACACCGTCTTTGGCTACGCCATCTGGTTCCGCACCCGCAGCTTTCATCGCCAACAACCCTCTGCCATTATGAGTTCTCAATCTCGTCTCTGGTTTTCAAAAGCCAGTTTCGATGCCCTCATGGGTAGCGCCCTACTCGTCGCCTATCTCTTCCGCTCCGAAACCTGGAGTTGGTACCTCGATCCCCTCGCTTCTTTGCTCGGAGTCCTCTTCATGGTCCACGCCGCTTGGTCCATGGCCTCCTCCTCTGTCGGCGACCTACTCGATGCCACAGTCGAAGAAACCACCCAGCTCAGAATTTTACGTCAACTCGTCCTCCGTCTCGATGATTACGAACGCCTCCACAAAATCCGTGCACGCCGCTCCGGTCCTCGTCTCTATGTGGAAATCTTTCTCGAATTCGATCCTCTTCTTCTCATGGGCGAAGTCCAAAAACGTATCGATGCTATCCGCCAAGATCTCGAATCCAAAATTCCCGGCGCCGATGTCTCCATTCGCCCCTCCACCACCTCACCCAACTAACCCCTACTTCTTGACCTCACCAGTCAACCGCCCCCGAGTCAACCAGCCCGACTTCTTATAATCCGCCAGCCCCTGCTCCAAGCTAAACTTCGGCTTTATTTTCAAATCCCGCTCCGTCGCCGACATATCCGCCTCCGTGTGAGGCTGATAAAAAGGATAGGGACACTCAAAATACTCCGGCTGCAACTTCGTTCCCAAAACTCCATTCAAGCCTTCCACCATCTCATTAAAACTGCGCGGCTGCCCCGATCCCGCATTCCAGACTCCGCTCTTACCCGCTTTCATTGCGGCTAAAGTGAAAGCGACAATGTCCTTCACATAAACAAAATCCCTCTTCTGCTCCCCCGCCGTAAAAACTCGTGGCCGCTTTCCCATCAGCATCTGCCCCGCCAAATGCCAAGCCATACTCGCCGGCACTCCCTTGTGTCCCTCCCGCGGGCCATAGACATTAAAATAGCGTAGCCCGGCAATCTTCCAGGAAGGGTCCTCACCCTGCATTTTTTTTGCCAAATTCTCCAGCTGCACCTTGGAAAAAGCATAGGCATTGGCAGGAGCCAGCGGATCCCCCACCCGATTCACCCCCGCTCGAATTCCATAGGTCGCCGCACTCGAAGCATATACCACCGGCGTTTTTTCAGGCCTCAAATACTCCAAAAGCCGCCGAAAACTCTCCACGTTATCATGGGTCTGAATTTTCTGATCCTGCAAAGTAGTGTCGGTGATCGACCCTAAATGGAAGATCGCCTCAGGCCTCTCGCCCTTAAACTGCCCCTCCCAATCCAACCGAGACAGGTCCGCCGCTACGAAATCACCACGGAATCCCTCTAGATTCAAGAATGAACCACTACGCAAATCATCCATAACTGTCAGATCAGCAAGAGGATACTCTTCTTGCAACTGCATAACAAGATTCGATCCTATAAAACCAGCCCCGCCAGTAATCCATATCTTCTTCATAGTTTTTTAGTATATAACGATAAAAAGGACTTCCCAAACTAAAAATTCGGCTCTAAAAGAATTTCTGGATTCGTAACATGCAAACCAATCACCATCTACCAGAGAACACTTTAGAGAAGGCGAAAAACCTCTCTTTCACCTTTTTTGTAGCCGCTTTCTTCTCTTTTCTGCCCCTCACTTATGCAGAAACGGAAATCACTTCTGCCTCCAGCACCCCATCGCCCAACCCTTCTTCGGCCTCATCTTCTCTCACCTCTTCCGACTCAATAACCTCGTCCCTTTTTGGAGAAGATATCGTCACTCTTTCTGCAGAAACTGCTGGCCTCTGCTCCATCAATAATCCCAACGATTATATTTATCTTCCCCAACTCATCACTATCGGATGGCAACTCGACGAGATCAGCAACGAAGGTTGGAACCGTGGTAATACCGAATTCCTCTTCAGCGGCATGTTCGGGCCCGTCGTTCAAGGACCCAATCCGTGGTTCGCAGGCGGCCTCTTCGGCCCACGCTACAACTTTGTCCAAGAAGGCTGGCCCGTCGTTCCCTACCTCGAATCCCGCGTCGGCTTTATGTTCACCAACGCCACCGGCGCCTCCTACTCCCAAGGCCAAGACTTCTGCTTCAGCTTTACCATCGGAATCGGCGCCAGATTCCC
>CAMCDO010000014.1 GCA_945873585.1 Verrucomicrobia subdivision 6 bacterium
ATCCTTTGGAATAGTTCGGCTCGGCAAAAGAAGCAGCGATTCGGTGGGTTGGCGATGTAGGCAGGGTCGGCCATTTCTTGTGTGGAAAGAACCTCCAAAGGGAGGTGATGTTTTTCGGCGAAGGCGATGGCGGCTTGATATTCGGAGCGGGGCAAGCTGGGGGAATCGCCGAGCACGCCAGTAACGCGTGCTCCCAGCACTTGATAAGCGGTGAAGAGAAGGAAAGCGGAGTCGACACCACCGGAGTAGGCGACGAAGGCTGAAGGCCAATCCTTGATGATGGATTTTAGCTGATCGGCTTTTGGTGCTTGGAGTGGGGTCACTGAATATAACTATGGTTAGGAAATATTCTTTGGCGAGCTTGGGAGAACGACGAAAATGCAAAACCAGTACGAAAGAGGGGAAAATGTGCTAGTTTTCCAAGAGTTATATGAGTTCCGAACACAATATTGCCGATTTAAGAAAAAGCTATGAGAAGGGGGAGTTGACCGAGGCGAAGGCCTCGGCGAATCCATTCGAGCAGTTCGATCTTTGGTTACGCGAAGCGATCGCAGCGAAGGTGCCTGAGCCGAATGCTATGACTCTGGCCACTGTCTCCGCGTTGCAACGGCCAAGTACGCGGGTGGTACTGGTGAAGGGTTACGATGAGCGTGGGTTGGTTTGGTATACAAACTATGGAAGTCGAAAGGGGATTGAGTTGGAGGGGAATTCTTGGGCGGCTCTTCAATTTCACTGGGTGGAGATGGAACGGGTGGTGCGGCTGGAGGGGATGGTAGGAAAAATTAGCGCAGAGGAGAGTGATGCTTATTATATTTCGAGGCCGATTGGTTCGAGAATTGGGGCTTGGGCTTCTCCCCAGAGTGAAGTGATCTCGGGTAGGGATGTGCTGGAGAAAAGTTGGGCGGAACAGGAGAAAAAGGCAGGAAGTAATCCAGCGCGTCCTGCAAACTGGGGTGGGTATCGGTTGGTGCCTGAAGTTTGGGAGTTTTGGCAAGGGCGACGGAGTCGGCTTCACGACCGACTGCGTTATCGAAAGGTGAAGGGCAGTTGGGTGAAAGAGCGTTTAGCCCCCTAAGTCTTTTGATGGGTCAGACGCGATGGAGTCGAGCGGAAAAGGATTGCGACAAAAAAGGTAACGAGGGTGCCGAAGGTGATTCGCCAAGGGAAGGCGATGAGGGGAAGCCAATCGGGGCGGGGTAGGGGGGGGAGTCCTGCAAGGCGGAGGAGATCGGACGGGAGACCAGCGAGAATAGCCACGGCAATAAATCCCGCGGCCATGGCGATGAGGTTGCCACGGTCCGATCCGCGGGTTTTGGTGAGGGCGCCGAGAAGAAAAATACCGAGAAGAGATCCGTAGGTGTAACCAAAAATTCCCAGGACAATGGGTAGAATTCGTGAGGTGGGGTTCGAGATAACGATCCAAGCAGTGGCGCCGCCGATTAGAACAAGAATGAGTGAAAATGTCGCAGTAGCCCAGCGGGCCGCTCTTAGGGAATTTGGAGAGTGTAAACGAGGGGCTAGAAACGGTTCGTACCAATCACGCACCCACGAGGTGGCGAGGGCATTGAGGGCGGTACTGAGAGAGCCCATGGCGGTGGCAAAAATACCTGCGACGAGGAGCCCGCGCAGTCCTGCAGGCAGACCGTGAAGGATATAGTAAGCGAAGACGTGGGCGTTGCGGGTGGGGAGATGGGGATCGGGTGTGTACTGGTAGTGCACCCAGAGAAGTATTCCGATGGTGAGGAAAGCCATGACGATGGGGATGTCGGCCAAGCCTGAGGCTACGAGGGCGAGGCGGCTACGGGCAGGATTTTTGGCTGTGAGCATCCGCTGAACCATATCTTGATCGGTTCCGTGTGTGGCCATGGTGACAAAAGTTGCGGCAAAGAAAGCAGTCCAAAGAGTGTATTCGCTTTCGAGAATGCCTTTGATTTGCGTGAGGAGGCTTCCTTGGTGGATGGGGCCAAGGCTCCAGAGAGAGAGATCCCCAGGTTGTTGCAGTTTCGCCTGAAAACCTTGCCAGCCGTTGGGAATGGATTGAGCTAAATGCCAAAGTACAAAACCGAGGCCTGAGAACATAACCACGGCTTGGATGACATCGGTCCAGACCACTGCTTTGATCCCTCCGGCGACGGTATAGAGGGCGGTGAGTCCGACAAGAACGGCCAGGGCGGTAAGGGTGATGAGGAGCTCCTGGGAATCGGAGGGGTGCGTTCCCGATAGCATTTCGTATCCGAGAACGAGAATAATGGCAGCGACGTAGAGGCGGGTGCCACTGGCTAAGGCCCGGGTGATGAGGAAAATTGCACTGGCGGCCTGGCGGGAGGTGGGGCCGAAGCGAATTTCAAGAAATTCGTAAATGGAAACGACGCGGTAGGTGTAGTAGGGCTTGATAAAGATCCAGCTAACGAAAATCCGAGCGAGAATCGTGCCGATGGCGAGCTGGGCATAGGTAAAGTTGCGTAGTTCATAGCCTTCGCCTGGGGCGCCAAGAAAAGTAGCGGCACTAATTTCGGCAGCTAGAATTGAAGCAAGAACAGCCCACCATGGCATCGAGCGACCGCCGAGGGCGTAGTCTTGGAGTGAAGTCTGACGACGGGAGGCGGCGAGACCGATTCCGATAATCGCGACGAAGTAGGTAAAGATAATCAAACCGTCAAAAAGAATGGGTTGCATGGAGTGCTCTTAAGGAAGCCTCCACGAGGCTCGGAGGCGATTGTATTCGGAACGGGGTAAAAGGATGTAGAGGGGGTGGTCGGCAGGTGAAAAGGATTGTAATAGTTGATAAAGGTCCGTTTCGGTCATCGAAGTGCATCCCGTGGTCACGGAATCGGGCCCTCGGCAGATATGAAAAAAGATAGCGCTACCCGCGCCTGGTTGAGCATGAGGCGGTGAGTTGTGTTGAATAAAAAGTTTTAAGGCGTGGGCAGGCTCGTCTTGTCGCATGCGATCGAAAAGGTGGTTCGTAGGGAAGGGTTCGTGGGGATTGAGGATGAGATGGCGGTTGTAGTTGAGTGAGGTGGGGTCTTCGATCCAAAGATCGCGATCGGAGACGCAGCGGTAGCGCCAACCTGGAAAGGAGAGTTGGGCGGCGTACCCATAAAGAATAGAGCCCAGGGAAAAGATTCCTGCGGGTGATTTCTTGTCGCCTTCGCGTTTCTGAATTCCTTTCTGCAGAGGGTGAATCCCTCGACCCCAAGCGAGTCCCTGTCGACCCAAGTGGATCTTTGGTGACGGACCGGTTGCGGTCCAAGAAGAGGCGGGGAGAGTTCGGCGATAGAGATGAAGAGTTGTTTGGGTGGAGTTCCAGTCGTCGGTCACGGCTAGGAGTAAAACCCGAGTTTCCTTCGGGATTGGGTTGCTAGCGGAGATCGAAGAATGGAGGGGGAGGAGAGAAAGAGCGGCGAGTGCGCAGCGCAGGATGGAGTTCAACGAGGACGGAACCGGTTCCAGAGTTCGGAGAAGAATGGGGGAGCGAAAAAGGCGAAGTAGCCCATGAGACCAGCGAGAATTCCTGGAAGGATGATGGGTTGAAAGAAAGCCGGGAGGAAAAGCAGTGCAGAGCTGATGGCGGCGACCCAGCGAACCGAAAGTGGAATAGGGATGGGAAAGAAGAAGACCTTTTGGTCAGGAAGAGTGGTAGCGAAGCCAAGGAAGAGCGAGTTGTGTAAGTAGAAGGGATTGACGGGAACAGAAGGGCCGAAAAATGCGACGAGGACGACGGCGGTAACCCCCAAAAGTAGGTAAAGATTCAGGAGGAAGGATCCCCAGGTTTGCTCCAAGGCATCGCCGATCGACCAGAGAAACCAGAGAAAGAGGAGAAGAAAAATGGGGTTGGCGGAGGAGGACGGAACGAAAAGAAAGGTGAGGAGACGCCAGTACTCCCCTTGAAGAACGAGGGCGGGTTCTAATTTTAAAATCGAAGAGAATCCTGGTGAGGCGAGATTGAGGAGCCAAGCCCCTGCATTCATGGCGACGAGGCCACGGGTGAGATAGGGCACCGCCCAACGGCCAAAGTAGTGCTCGAGATTATCGGTCCAACCCGCGGGGCTCATACGCCGAGAAAGCCGGTTAGGGCTTGAGAGTAATCTTCTTCCAGTTCAGATGCTGGGCGAGGGCGTATTTTTCGAAATCTTTTTCGTAGAGGGAGAGAACGACTCGGACGACCGCGGAATCGTCCTCGAAGCTAATATTGGAAACAAAATCGGGAATAATATCGAGGAGACGATGGGTGTAGATAAGAGCAAAGGCGGAGGCGGTGGCGGCAGAGTAGGGGAGATCAAGGTAAGCGCCCTCGGCCACATCCTCGACGACATCGGCAAGAAACTCGAGCTGATCTACAAGATGAGGAAACTTGGGAGCCTGAATTTGGGTGAACTCCGCCTTGAGCATGGGGAGGCGGTGTAAAAGGTTTTGCATAATCTTTGGGGTAACGCGGCTGGCTCCCCGTTGCGCGAAAAAAGATGCCTCAGTCATCGAAATAGAGTGAAGGAAAAAATGGCGGACGGCAAGCCGAGGTCTAGATGGTGCGCGGTCGTATCCTGGAGCAATCTGTCTGGGTGGCCCCCAAAGATTCTATAGTAGTTCCCACCCAAGCCCTGAGGCAGAGGCACGAGGTCCCGGAAGCGGACACTTGGGATTTAAACCCACTTTTCGCCACTTCGGCAGATTGGGAAAAGGATTTGGAACGGTTACGTAGTTATGAAGGGGTCATGGTGAAGTGGAAAGGGCTTCTGGCTAAGGGGGAGGATCTACTCGGCGCTTTAGAGAAGGAGAAGGAGATCGATCTACTGGCGGAGCGATTGGGCCAGTACGCTAGTTTAAAAGTGGCTGAGGACGGAGCGGACGGTTCGGCGCGGGATCGGGCTTTGCGCTTGGAATTCTTGCTGACTCGGTTGAGCGAAGAGATGGCGTGGTTCCTTCCTGAGTTGATGAGGATAGAGGACGATGCGTGGGGTAAGTTATTGGGGCAACCCTGTTTGGCAGAGTGGAAAGGAAGCTTAGAGCGAATACGGCGCCAGCGTCCGCATATTCTGCCTGAAGGAGAGGAGCGTCTCTTGACCTTGGCGGGTCCAGCTCTGGGAGGTGCTGATGAGATATTCTCACAGCTAACCAACGTAGATTTCCGCTTTGGGCTGGTTCGGGACGAAGACGGGCGGGAGGTGGAGTTGACTCATGGGACATTTGCCTCCCTGCTTCAGCGCCGTTCGACTGAGGTCCGTCGACAAGCGTGGCAAAAATATTATAGGGAGTTTGAGAGCCACGCTTTCTCACTTGCATCGACCTTAGCGACTTCGGTTAAGACAGATGTTTTTCGGGCGCGTGCACGGAAGTATCCCTCGGCTCGAGAACATGCTCTTTTTCCTGATCGAGTTCCCGGCTCGGTAGTGGATAACCTCATTGCGGTGGTGAGGAAGAATCTTGGTCCTCTACAGAGGTATCATCGCTTGCGAAAAAAAATCTTAGGGCTGGAGCAGCTTCGGGCAGCTGATCTACAAGTTCCTATCGTTGCGGTGGCTGAGAAAAAGACCTCCTTTGCGGAGGCCGCTGCGCTGGTCACTCAGGCCACCGAGCCGTTAGGGGAAGAGTACTCCGCGACTTTAGCTCGGGGATTAGGGGAGGGCCGATGGGTGGATCGGTACGAGAATCGAGGAAAGAGGAGTGGAGCTTTTTCCAGTGGCGGTTATGGCAGTCCGCCTTACATCCTGATGAACTATCGGGAGGATGTTCTGGCGGACGTTTATACCTTGGCTCATGAAGCTGGGCATTCGATGCACAGTTGGATGAGTCAGCGTGCTCAACTCTTTCAAGACGCCCACTATCCGATTTTTCTGGCGGAGGTGGCCTCGACCTTCAATGAGGAGCTTTTGACTCACGCCTATTTAGAAGGACCCGCCAAGAAGGATAAAACATTGCGGGCTTACATTCTGAATCGTCAAATTGATGATATCCGAGGAACTCTCTATCGGCAGGTGATGTTTGCCGAATTCGAGCAAAAGATACATGCGGCGGAGGAAAAAGGGGTGGCCTTAACTTTGGACTTCTTCCGCATCGCTTACCGGGAGCTTTTAGAGAGCTACCTTGGGGAGGTTCTGGAGATCGAGGCTCCCTTAGAGTTAGAGTGTTTGCGGATTCCCCATTTCTACAGCGCTTTCTATGTCTACAAGTATGCCATTGGACTTTCGGCTGCGATGTCACTTTCCCAACGAGTACTTCAAGGGGAGGTTGGGGCAGTTGGAAAAGTCCACGAGTTTCTTTGTTCGGGCGGTTCGCGCCCTCCTTTGGAGACACTGCGTCGAGCTGGTGTGGACATGGAGAGCCCTGAGCCGATTGAATCGGCTTTGAGTTTGTTTGCGGCGCGTGTGGAAGAGCTTGAAGCGATTCTTGGTGCAGCATCGTAGGGCCCAATCGATGAAGCATCGCGTATGTGTGGTCGGTCGTCCTGCGGGTTGGGCACGGGTAGCGACGGATGAGTACACAAAAAGAGTTAATGGATTTCAACCGCTGGAGCTTTCGGTGATTCGCGAGGGCAAGAGCGCAGAAATGGAAATGGGTGAGAAAGGAAAAGGAATGTGGAAGGTTTGTCTGGACCCGTTGGGACAGGCGCGCAGCACACAGGATTGGAGGACGGAGTGGGAGCAGTGGGAGCGGGCGGGCCGAACAAAAATTGCTTGGATGATTGGGGGGGCAGAGGGGCATTCGGAAAGTTTCCGAACGAGTTGTGATTCGGTGCGCTCTCTAGGTCCCCAGACTCTTTCCCATGATTTAGCTCTGGTGGTTCTGCTCGAGCAGATTTATCGGTTAGAAAGTTGGCGGGCGGGGCACCCTTATCACCGCGTATGAATGATGGGATTGGAGATTTGACGGCCCAGGCTCCCAGAACTCTTGGAAAGGCGCTACTTTATGGGCGCAGGGCTTTAGCTTTGCGCTGTCCAACTTGCGGAATAACGCCGCTCTTTTCATCCTGGAAGAAAGTCGGAAGTCTCTCTGACTGGTTTAGCCCTAGTGACGGATGTCCCTCTTGTGGGTATGCCTTTGAGCGGGAGCCTGGTTATTTTCTTCTGGCGATCTGGGGCGTAAACTACGGGGTGGTAGCTCTGGGCGGAATGGTCCTTTACTTCGCTTTGCGTCAATGGACGGAGTGGAGTCCTCGCTTGATATTTTGTTTAACGGTTTTGCCTTCACCGCTCCTGAGTATTCTTTTAGCCCGTCACGCAAAATCCTTTTTTTTGGCGATGGATCACTTTTGTGATCCCCATGTTCGACACAAAAAAAGGAGAGAAAATATCGAATAGTCTTGTCAAGTTCTTGGGATCAAGGGGAGACTGATCGTACATGTCGCAAGGACCAGTTTCTAAATTTATCGATCACCACTATCGCCATTTTAATGCGGCGGTGGTCAAGGATGCGGGGATGGCTTACCGCAAGCATATTGCGGATGGTGGACGAATGCTGGTCACCTTAGCGGGAGCGATGAGCACCGCGGAGTTGGGATTATCTTTAGCAGAAATGATTCGGGAGGATAAAGTTCATGCCATTAGTTGCACGGGAGCTAATTTAGAAGAGGACGTTTATAATTTAGTAGCCCACGATCACTACCGGCGAATTCCCGAGTACCGACATTTGACTTCAAAGGACGAAGAGAAACTCTTAAAAGAGCATCTCAATCGAGTGACGGATACCTGCATTCCTGAGCAGGAAGCGATGAGACGGATTGAAGGGGTGATTACTGAGCTCTGGAAACGGGATGATCAGGCTGGGGCCCGGCGTTTCCCACATGAGTATTTCTATGAGGTTCTTCAAAAGGGATTGCTAGAAAAATATTATCAGATCGACCCCAAAGATTCATGGATGATGGCGGCGGCAAAGAAAAATATTCCGATTGTTGTGCCTGGCTGGGAGGATTCCACCTTAGGGAATATGTTTGCGGCGGCCTGTATTCAGAAGCACGTCAGTTCGCCCAGCCTAATGAAAAGTGGGATCGAGTACATGATCTCTTTTGCGGATTGGTACCAGAAGACTCAAGGGACTCCATTGGGTTTCTTCCAAATTGGAGGCGGGATTGCCGGGGATTTTCCTATTTGCGTAGTGCCGATGTTGCATCAAGACCTGCGTAAAACGGGGGTTCCACTCTGGTCTTACTTCTGTCAGATCAGTGATTCCACGACCAGTTACGGATCGTACTCTGGAGCGGTGCCCAACGAGAAGATCACTTGGGGAAAGCTGGGTGGAAAAACCCCGCGGTTTGTTATTGAATCGGATGCCACGATTGTGGCGCCACTGCTCTTTGCCTACGTGCTAGGCAAGTAGGCTTGGTCCTTAGGTTTTGACGCCTGCTCGGATTTCAAATAAAGAAGAGACTGACTCTCCTTCGTGAATTCGAAGAATGGCCTCGCCTAAGAGGGGGGCGACGCAGAGTACTTTGGCGGGGACTCCAGGCATCTCGGGTTGCGGAGTCGTGTTCGTCGTAATTAATTCTTTGATCTTTAGTTTCTGTAATCTTTCAATGCCGACTTTTCCAAGCACGGTGTGCGGAATCCCGACGTAAATATCCTTGGCCCCTTGTTTCCGCAGGATCTCAACGGCGGAGGAAATGGTTCCAGCAGTCTCGGTGATGTCATCGACCAAGAGGACGTTTTTGTCCTTCACATCCCCGATGAGGTGAGTGGCTTCGGTTTCGGAGGCATTGAGACGCTTTTTGCTGACGATGGCCAGGCCACACTGAAACATCTGGCTGTAGGCGGCGGCCATTTTCATGCCACCGATATCAGGGGTGACCACGACAAGATCAGGAATTTGTTTTTCTTTGAGGTAGCGGTAGAAAATGGGAGCACAGAAAAGGTGATCGACCGGAATATCGAAAAAACCTTGGATCTGCTGGGCATGGAGATCCATGGTGAGGACACGGTTCACCCCCGCGGCGACCAGAAGATTTGCGACGAGCTTAGCGGTAATCGGGACGCGAGGCTGGTCTTTGCGGTCTTGGCGGGCATAACCGTAAAAAGGCAGGACGGCGGTGATGCGGAAAGCACTGGCGCGACGCGCGGCATCGACGAGGATGAGGAGTTCCATGAGGTTTTGATTGGTGGGAGGGCAGGTTGGCTGGACAATAAAAAGATCATTGCCTCGGATATTCTCTTCAAACTTCACAAAGGTCTCGCCGTCGGGAAAAGTAGATACCGTGGCCTTGCCTAGGGGGATCTTCATGAAATCGGCAATCCTTTGAGCGAGCTCTGGGTTGGCGTTTCCAGTAAATATCTGCAGTCGTTTTCCGAAGATAGAGGTCATGGACTTTGTATAGGTTTACTGCGAAGGCGGTGGAAGGGGGAAAGAGTAGGTTATTCGCCAAGTATCTTGATAAGAACTCGCTTGGCTCGTTGACCATCGAACTCACCGTAAAAGATCTGTTCCCAAGGGCCAAAATCGAGTTGTCCCTTGGTTACGGCCACGACGACTTCCCGTCCCATGATGGAGCGTTTTAAGTGTGCGTCGGCATTGTCTTCGGCCCCGTTGTGGCGGTATTGGCTATGGGGTTTTTCGGGAGCCAGATGTTCTAGCCATTTTTCGAAGTCGGCATGGAGTCCTGGCTCGTCGTCGTTAATAAAGACAGAAGCGGTGATATGCATGGCATTGACTAAGCAGAGGCCTTCTTGAATCCCTGAGGCGAGAAGAGCTTCGGTGATCTGCGGGGTGATGTTGAGCATCCCGCGCCGTTTCGGAACTCGAAAAGTGAGTTCCTGGCGGAACGACTTCACTTTTTCGAGAGGGAGTCGAGATGATCGAGAACGACTTTAGCTTGGTCTTTGGTGGATCCTTTGGGATCTCGCCAAACAAGTTTGCCGTCTTGAAAGAGAAAAGCGGAGCGTTGGGCAAAGCCAAAGAGACCTCCGACCCCGAAGGCTTGAATGATCTTATTTTCTGAATCGGCTAAGAGGGGATAGGGGAGGTTCTGGTCGGTGGCGAAGGTTTTTTGGGATGAGACCGCATCCGCACTAATACCGATGATCTTTACGCCCCGGCGGGTGAGTTCGGTGTTTCCGTCCCGCAGGCTACAGGCTTGGGCAGTGCAGCCAGGGGTGTTGGCCTTGGGATAAAAAAAGACAAGGAGGAACCCATTCTTTCCGTAGGTGGCAAGATCGATCAGCTGACCTTCTTGGTCCTTTGCGCTGAGGGCGGGGATGGGTGAGCCGAGGTTCATGGTAGTTTCTGCTAGTCCTTGGGAAAGCACTAGTCCCCCGATCAACCCTATCCAGGATTTACGAATCACTTAGGAGGAAGAGCCGAAATGTCCGCCATCATCTTCTTCTTGAGAACTTCTACCTTCGCGCTGGCCGCAGCCAAGTTGCGGCTGGTAGTAATTTCATCAGCAATCTTTGCAAGATCGGGCATGGTTCGCTCAAGGGATTCGCTTAATTTTGCGGCTGACTGCTTGGCCTTAGGGAGGTCGCCGCGCTGTAGATCAGCTTCGAGGACTTCAAGGGTAGAGGTGACGGGGCAGACCTCAGAGTACATGGGGCAAGTGGGCATGGTGGGGCAACCCTTGAGCAGGAGAAAAGCGAGGGCGAAACCTGCGGTCCCTGCGACGAGTAAGGGTAGGTAGCAGGGTTTTTTCGGGGAAGGGGTTGCTGGGGTCGCGGGACCCTTCTTAGGGGTGGGTTTTTTGGCCATGGATAAGTTTAAGCTGATTTCGTTCTATCCGTCACCCCTAAACGGTATTTATGAAAAGCCTCAAACGTCCAGGGGTAGAGTTGCTCGGCAACCACACGCATGGCCGCGGCCATTTCGCGGATCTCCATTTGAGCATGGTCGTCTTCCCGCAGTTGCAAGAAGTGGATTAAATTATGGAGGTCGCAGTTGACGTAGACTTCCGTGAAAATGCTCACGGGAAGAACGGCTCGTGCGAGCTCGCGAGCTACACCTTTCTGTAAAAGGCTCTGGTAGGTGGCGTAGGCTTTTTCGTGGGCTTCTTTGACTTCGTGGGTGAGGGCGGCGTGGTCCAACTCGCTCGAGACTTGGCTGCCCTGTTTATTCTTGGCGTCGGCGGCGCGCCACTGGGTGGGAATATAAAATTCATCCGCTAGTTCTGAGTAGCGACCGCTCCACTCGTTCAAGCGAAAGGTGCGGTGGCGAACGAACTGTCGCATAATGAATATAGGCATCTTGATATTGTAGGTAATGGAGCACTGTTCGAAGGGGCTGGTATGACGATTTTTGTAGAGATAGCTCAAGAGTTTTTTGTCCTGATCTTCTCCTTTGCTGGGACTTTTGTAGGAAATACGTGCGGATTCGACAATTCGCAGGTCCGACCCAAGGTGGTCGATGTATCGGACGTATCCATTACCTAAGATGGGAATTGTGTGGCCTGAATCCATAAGATCGTGATCAAACAGCTTTCGAGGATGTATGCCTAGCCCAAAACGAGTGGGTTTTGATTAAGTTGTGAAAAGCTTTTGCTGTTCTCGAAGTCGAATAATCTGTTCCGAGGCTTCTTTTTCAATTCGGCGCCACTCGGCTATTTTCTCTGGAGGGGCTTTAGCGGCCATTTTTGGGTCGGCCAGCTTGGCACCTTCCCGGGCTCGAGAGGCCTCGGCCAAGGCGATCTCTTTTTCAAGGCGGGTGCGTTCTTTGGCAGGATCGAGAAGGCCTTCCAGTGGTAGGTAGAGATCGCCGTAGGGGGTTGGAATGAGTGGGGCTTTAGGCGGGGCGGAGGTGATCTCGACGGAGCCGACCTGGAGGAGCTTGGCGAGGGTGCGGAGATCATCGGTGGATGGAGTGAAGCTGGCAGAGGGAAGAAGCAAGAACTTCATTTTGGCCGAACCTGAAAGACCGAATTCGCCGCGGAGTCGGCGACCAGCCTCGGCGGTGGCGTAGCAAGATTCAGCTAGTTTAGCTTGGGCCTGATCCCATTGAATCTCTTTTTCCTTTGGCCAGTTGGCGAACTGGATGGTTTCCTGCCCAAGGCCGAGGGTTAGCCAGAGCTCTTCGGTTATAAATGGCATAAAGGGATGGAGGAGGCGCAGGACACGGGAAAGAACGTAGTCGGCGGTGGCGAGAGTGCCTGCGCGGGTGGGAGAATCTGGATTACTGAAGTCGGCCTTAGCGGTTTCAATGAAACGCGCACAAAATTCGTTCCAGACAAAATTGTAAAGGGATTGTGCGATTTGGCTGAATTCGTAGGTCGCATAGAGACGCTGGAGATCGCGTTCCAGTAGGTCCAGCTGGGAGAGAAGGTAATCGGAGAAGGGGGTACGCGGGTGAAGTAAGGGATTGGCGAGGGGGTCGGATGGGCCTTGCTGTTGGCGGAAGCGGCAAGCGTTCCAGAGTTTGTTGGCAAAATTTCTGCCCTCTTCCATCTGCTTCTCGTCGTAGCGGATGTCGGAGCCTTGGGGAGCAATTCGCAGGAGACCGAAGCGCAGCCCGTCTGCCCCGAACTTGGCGATGAGATCGAGCGGATCAGGGGAGTTGCCTAAGGATTTGGATAGTTTTCTTCCTTTGCCGTCGCGAATTAGGCCGGTGAAGTAGACGTGGCGAAAGGGAAGTTCCCCCAAGTATTCGAAGCCCGCCATAATCATGCGGGCAACCCAGAAAAAGATGATATCGGGGCCGGTGACCAGATCGGTTGTCGGGTAAAACTTTTTCAGTTCGGCGGTTTTAGCGGGCCAACCAAGAGTGGCGAAGGGCCAGAGCCAAGAGCTGAACCAGGTATCGAGGACATCGGGATCTTGGGTCCAGTCCTTGCCTGGAGATTCGATTTGGCAGAGGGTTTCGTCGCCTCGATACCAGACAGGGATACGGTGTCCCCACCAGAGTTGTCGACTAATGCACCAGTCTTGAAGATTTTCCATCCAATGGTCATAGACCTTGCTCCAGCGGTCGGGAGAAAAGCGAAGTTGGCCTGAGGCGACAACCGAACGGGACTTTTCCGCACTGGGATAACGGAGGAACCACTGTTCGGAGAGGCGAGGCTCAATGGGGACATCGGCCCGTTCACTGAAGCCTACCTGATTGGTATAAGGTTCTTCTTTTTCGAGAAGTCCAAGTTCGCGGAGTTGTTCCACCGCGGCCAAGCGAGCTTTGCTGCGTTCGAGACCAGCTAGAGAGGTACCTGCGAGTGAGGTCATTAAGCCCGATTCGTCGATGACTTCAAGAGAAGGGAGTTGGTGACGTTGGCCGATGGCAAAATCGGCGGGATCGTGGGCAGGGGTAACTTTAAGAACGCCTGTTCCAAAGGTTAGGTCGACATGATCATCACCGACGATAGGAATACGGCGCTGGGCTTCGGGGAGTTCGGGGGGCAAGGGCCGAAGAGCGAATTTTCCGATGAGAGAGGCGTAGCGGGGATCCTTGGGATTGACGGCGAGAGCGGTGTCTCCGGGAATAGTCTCTGGGCGGGTAGTGGCGATGGTGAGAAATTCTTGGGGTGAATCGGCGAGGGGCACACGGAAATGATAGAGCAGGCCTTTTTGCTCCTTCATAATGACTTCCTCATCGGAAAGAGCAGTCCGCGAGACGGGACACCAGTTGACCATGCGGCGCCCGCGATAGATCAGCTTTTTTTGAAAGAGATCGACAAAGACCTGCTGGACGCAGGCGGAGTAAGCAGGGTCCATAGTGAAGCGTTCGCGGGACCAGTCGCAGGATGCGCCGAGTTTTTTGAGTTGCTGAATAATGATACCGCCGTGTTTTTCCTTCCACTGCCAAATCTCTTTTAAAAAGGCTTCACGACCGAGATCGTCACGGTGGCGGATCTTACCTTCCTTTTTTAGAGTTCGTTCGACGACAGTTTGGGTGGCGATACCCGCGTGATCGGTCCCAGGAAGCCAAAGCACTTCGCAACCGAGGAGGCGAGCGCGTCGGGCGAGGATATCTTGGATGGTGTTATTCAGAACGTGGCCAAGGGTGAGGATGCCGGTGACGTTGGGCGGCGGGATGACGATGGCGTAGCCAGGCTTCTTGGAATCTGGGTTGGCCCGGTAGTCGTGGCGTTCGTTCCACTGGCGGTAGAGACGATCTTCGACTTGAGCGGGTTCGTAGGCAGGAGCGAGTTCAGGCATGGAGATTAGAGAGTGGCGATCTTAGGGAGGCGTGAAAAGCTTTGGGCGAAGAGGAGTAGCGGTTAGTCGGCTTGACCAGCCGCAGCCGCGGCGGGAGCGGCGGCTCCTGCTGGCATAAACTGCCACCAGTGGGTTTCATTGATCGCGTAGATGGGTTTGTAGTGCTGGATTTGATTGGCGGGCCAGACGCTTTTGATCTGGTTATCGAGGATGAGACATTGGCCTCCGAAAATGACCCCAAGAATGCAGTGACCCACCCCGAGGTTAAGATCTTTCACGACAAGAATACGGAGTTCGTCTTGAGTAAAACCAAGGCGTTGGAGGGCGTAGTATTTAGCGATGGCATGGTCCTCGCAGTCGCCACTGACTCTTCCTGCGATAATATAATCTGGGTTTTGGGTGAACTGGACGGGGGTATTCCAGAGGTCAGGGACACCCCAGTTTTTCTGATCGGGCACATAGCGCATGCCATTAAATATCTCATTCGTTTTTTTAATCATGGATAAACGATCGGCCGATTTTGTTTTGGCAATAAACTCGTCCCAACCCCCAGTAAAGGGTGCTTGAATATCGGCCTTTTGTCCTAGCTCGGTCTGTACGGAAGAAAGGATACCCGTCCATTTAGGAAACTTGGCAATGGGATCCTGTTGGACCACCTGGTATTCCCCATCCCATGACCATGAGGCCGATGGAAAGAAGGAAGCCCCGAGCAGGCTGATGCCCATGAGTAGGTAAGAGTACCTCATCAATCCTTCGTACAGCAAAACGAGGGGTAAGGAAATACTTGAGCTGGAGTGGGGTCTGGTGAGATAGTTCTGTTCTCTAGCGAAAGGAAACCGAATATGGCTGAAGGAAACATCCCCGCACCCCAAGACCCGTCGAAGCTTAAATTAGCTACACCGAAGATTCCGGAAGCTCCGGTGCATCGACCTTGGAAGATGACAACAATTTTGGCGGTGGTTTTCTTGGGGCTATTCACGGTAGGAGGAGTGTTAGGAATTCTCTCTTTCGTGCAGGCAGAAAAGGAGAGAACCCTGCGGGATTGGCAGATTCAGATGGGCCTAGTGGTGGAAACGAGGACGGCCGCGATCGAGGGATGGTTGGGATCCCAATTTGATATCTTGCGCTCGATTTCTGGAAACGAGTCGCAGAAAATCTATATCGATACCCTCCTCGACGAAGCGACTCCTGCCGACCGAAAAGAGGGAGCCGAAGGGTTTCTGCGTAATTATCTCAAGCGAGTGGCCGAGCAGAACGGTTTTGTCACCCCGCCTCCCGCCTTAGAAATAAATGCCAATGTGATTCGAGAGGGGATTGCGGGAATTGCGGTGGTGGCTCCCAGTGGGCAGGTTTTAGTGGCGAGCGAGTTCCTTCCCGCCTTGAAAGAGGATGGTTTTCTCGATGTCCTCAAGGAAAACGCGGCTCGTCAGAGGGGGTTGTGGAATATGCGTTTGGATGGAGAAGGTCAGCCGAGTCTTGGGTTTATTGTGCCAATCTATCCGGTGGACGCGAAAGATAATGCCAAACCGATCTCCTATGTGGTGGGTCTGAAGCAGGTGGCCAAGGAACTTTTTCCTCTCTTGAGCCAACCAGGCGAAACTTTGAAGTCCGCAGAAAATCTAGTGGTGCAGGAGAAGCCTGGAACGAGCGGGAGCACGGTGCAGTACCTTTCGCCAAGAAGGTTGCCTTCACCCAATGGGACGAAGCCGATGACGGCAGACTCCCCGAATGACCCGATCAACTCGGCGGCCGCATTTGCCTTGTCCAAACCAGGCGGGTTTTCGATTCGGCCTAATTATGAAAACTCCTCGAGCTTAGTCTTATCGAGAAAGATATCCGGAACTCCTTGGCTCGTGTTGCGCACGGCCGATGCGGTAGAAGCGCTCGGACCATCGCAGAAGCGTCAGCAGGCGATGCTCATTGGATTTATTTTGATTCTAGGGCTGGCTTCGGTTTCGATGGCGACCGCCTGGAAACATGGAGCCCAGATTCGGGCTTCTGCGGAAGCGCAGAGGTTGAAGATCGCGGCAGAGCGGTTTACAGGATTTTCAAAGTTTCTCCGGGTAATCACGGACAACCAGCCAACCGCGATTGCGGCGATGGATGGAGGTGGAAAGTATAATTTTGCCAATCGGACATTGGCGGATGCGGCGGGAATTACCCCTGAGGAAGTGAATGGCAAGACTATGCCTGGGGTGATTGGTCCAGTACGAGCAGCCGCTTATCAGAAAATCAACAAGCAGGTGATCGATGAACTTTATCCAGGTTGGCCTGCGGATCGGACTGAAGGGAAGTGGGCCCCACAGAAGGCGAGGCATGAGTTTGAGGAGAATGGGAAGAAAAAGTATACCAAGACGGATCATATTCCTTTGCGGGCTGACCGCGACCATCCTCCTGGGATTCTGCTGATCGAGCAGGACATTACGGAATTTATTACGGAGCGATCACGGCGGGAGCGGATGTTTCGTGGTTTGATCGAAGCCTTCGTCAAGGAAGTTGACGGGCGGCAGGCAGAAGCCGCGCGGACCAACGGAAAGCTAATTGCCCGGTTGGCTCGTGGAGCGGCGGAGGAGATGGGACTGACTCCTACTGAGGTCGAGACGGCAGAATTGGCTGGGGAGTTGCTAAATCTCGGAACGGTTTCGCTGCCGCATGATCTCTTGAGCAAAGGCGGGAATCGGAATGACGAAGAAAAGAGGCGTCTCCGGGAAGCGGTGGTTCGAAGTGCGGATCTTTTAGCGGGGTTGGAGTTTGAAGGACCGGTAGCAGAGGTGATTCGGCAGGCACAGGAGCGGATTGATGGGACTGGTTTTCCAAACCGTTTGAGTGGGGATGCTATTCTGCCGACCGCTAAGGTGGTGGCGGTCGCTAAGCGGGTGATCGACCTGCTGCATGGGCAGGAAGGTGCTGCGCAGTCCTTGGATCAGGCCTTAAAGACGGTCATGGCCGAGGCTGGTAGTTCACTGGATCGTCCTGCGGTGGCGGCTCTAGTTGATTTTCTCGATAACCGAGGCGGCCGAGCCAAGGTCGGGTTGGCCTAAGCCAAATATTAGTCGGGGATAAGGCTTTGTTCGACTGTGTCGTCGAAGCGGAGATTGAGTAGTTTCCAGTCTGCTCCGATGGGGGTGTAAAAAACGAACTGCCAGCGAAGAGGCTTTTTGGGATGGTAGCTGAGGTAGGTAATGTAGATCACACGGGTGCCTACGGTGCGCTGGTCGTAGAGCTCATACCCTTGCAGGGGACCAAAAACTTCTAATCCCTTGCGGATGTTTCCGACAAATTCAGGAACGGCGGCGGGGTCGGACAGGGTGGGGTTGCTCGCGACAAGAGTTTTAAAGCACTCCTCGACTTTGCCTGCCTGAACGCCTTGAAAGAACGCCTCCAGCTGTTTTTGGACGGGAGCGGGAGGTGGTTTATTGCTGGGGTTACGTGGAAGAAGTTGAGGAATGAGAGTGGTGACCTTAGGCATGTTGGTGGCGGGGCCTTTATTGGGAGGGGCTGCCAACAAGGAGGAGGTCAGAATGAGGATAGGGAGCAGGGCTTTTTTCATAAGGGGAGCTGACGAAGCTGTGTAGAGGCATGATGGAGGATTGGGGCGCCGTGTGCAAAAAAAATTCTTTGAACCGGTAGATCAAGGAGCCGTTTAACGTTGGTCTTGAGCAGAGAGAGATCGGCGCAGTATTTTTCAGGGAGCAGAGTTAATCCGTGAGGTGCAAGGTTGATCAAGGAATCCCCCACTACCAGCGTACTGGTTCCTTCATGAAAATAGGCGGTCTCGCCATCACCTCCACCGGGCAGAGGGATGGGGTGGAATTCGGGAGGATGGGTGGACAGATGGGCTGGGAGAGAGTGGAGGAGGTCTTGGCAGTTCCGATCGTGGTTGGCGTTGGTTTTGACAATCTGAACGACTCCAACCGGGAGGGGAGAATTGTTCGGCCAGATGATGGGATCAAAGAGGACGGTCAACTCGTTGCCGAAGTAGGCGGTGGACCAGAGTTCGGCTTTACAGGAAGGGTCGTAGGCGTGCCAAGTGGTGAAACCTGACCCGTGAGAGGTAAGGGGTGCGGGAGAGAGACTCAACTGGAGAGAGTGGCGGAGTAGTCGCTGGCAGAAAGAAGGGCGTGATTTTTGCCTGCATCGGCTTGAATCCGAAAGAGCCAACCAGATTCATAGGGTTCACGGTTGATCAACCCCGGATCAGCGGAAAGAGTGGGGTTGGTCTCGGTAATTTCGCCGGTCACGGGTGCATAGATATCGGAGGCGGCTTTGACGCTTTCTACCGTGGCGATGACTTCGCCGGCTGTTACCTTCCGTCCTGTTTTCGGAAGTTCGACAAAGACAACATCTCCGAGGGCGGATTGGGCGTAGTCGGTAATTCCAACAGTGCCGCCTTCTTTTCCTTGGCGGAGCCATTCATGAGTTTTTGCGTAAAGAAGATCTGTAGGTGTATTCATTTTTTTAATAAAAATTTACGAGGTGAAACTTTGGCGGGAACTCGCCGTCCGCGCACCTCAAATTCTAAATCTTGTCCACAAGCGGGGGCAGGAGTTGTGATTAAAGCCAGGGCGACGCCGTAACCGAGAGTGGGCGAGGGGACCCCACTGGTGATTTCTCCAATCTGGTTGCCGTTGTGAAAAACAGGGTAGCCATGTCGTGGCGGGGCTTGCTTAGGCTGTCCGACAAGTCCGATGGTAGTGCGACGCGCTCCATTTTTCTTGGCTTGCTCCAGCTGCGCTCGGCCTGGAAACGGGCGGGGGCGCGAAAGATCTACGAAAAAACCTAATCCGGCCTCGATTGGGGTGATTTCTGGGGAGAGATCTTGACCGTTTAAGGGCAGGCCAGCTTCCAGTCGAAGGCTATCCCGTGCGCCGAGACCGCAGGGCAAGATTCCCATGGGCTTACCTTTTTCGAGGAGGGCCCGCCAGATCTTTGGCCCATCTTCCAGTGAAGTAAAAATTTCGAAACCATCCTCCCCAGTGTAGCCGGTGCGGGCGATGGTGGCGGGAATCCCTAGGAGCTTACTTTCGATAAGGGTGTTGCGCATTGGGCTCGTCTCCCCAGCGGGAAGAAGCTGGGCGAGAATTGCTTCAGCGCGGGGACCTTGCAAGGCCATGCCCGCTTTTGTTCCTGGATCCCCTTGAAAAAGGGCGCGGTTGTTTTGAGCCTTTCGTAAAACGCGGAGATCTTCTTCATGGCGAGAGGCATTGACCACCAGGAGGAAATCTTCGGGGCCGAGGCGATAGAGTAAAAGATCGTCGATCACTCCACCTTGGTCGTTAGTTAAGAAAGTATAGTGGCCCTCTCCTGTTCTTAGCTTGGCGGGATCATTGGTCAGGAGACTTTCAAGTGCAGCCAGTGCACCTGCGCCTTGGGCCTTGATTTGGCCCATATGGGAAATATCAAAAAGCCCTGCGGCTTGGCGGGTGGCCTGATGTTCGAGAAGGAGACCGGTGTATTCGACGGGTAGGTTCCAGCCGCCGAAATTAATCATGCGAGCTCCAAGCTCGGCGTGGCAGGACGCTAGGGGGCTGGAGGAAATAGGCGTATCCATAAGGAAAATAAAGTAAGCCGACAAACTGAGGAGTCAACGTACTCGCGATCGAGCCAAAGTGAGGGTAGAAAGTTGCATGGCCAAAATACCGGTTCGTTTACTAGATTTAATGAGGCAGACCGAGGATCCGCATGTGATCAACCTTGCGGCGGGGATTCCATCGTCTGATTTTCTGCCTTTGGAGGCGCTGAAGGGAGCGATGGAGGGGGAGATGGCTTCACGGGCGAGGGAGATGTTTAGCTATCATCGTCCCGAAGGGGCGGGAATTCTGCGTGAGGCGATCTGCGATTATCTCAAGGTCCGGGGTATTGGTGTCACAGCCGATCAAGTTTTAGTTACGACAGGCTGTACTGGCGCCTTGGCCTCCATCATGAGCACGGTTCTTAAAAAAGGGGATACAGTGGTATGTGAGGCACCAGCCTATTATGGTCAGCTGGAGTTATTGAAGGCGATTGGGGTTAAGTTTCGCACCGTGGCGACGGGAGTGGGGCAGGAACCCGATCCTGCGAAATGGCAGAAAGCTATCCTGGCGAAGCCCAAACCTAAGCTCTTGGTGATCACTTCGACCCTTTCCAACCCGAGTGGCGCAACTTTACGTGAGGAGTGGAGGCCGAAGTTGCTGGAGATTTGTAAGAAAGCAGGAGTACCCATTTTAGAGGATGATATTTATGGAGATTTACTCGGGCGGGGCCGTCCGAAGCCGATTCGGGCTTTTGATGATGGAAGTACGGTTCTTTATGTAACCAGTTTTTCTAAAACGGTCGCTCCTGGACTGCGGATTGGCTTCGCCTTGCCAGGAAAGTGGATGGATGCGGCGGCGGATCGACAGTGTCGTCAGACGATTCACGGGGGTGTTCCTCCTGAGTATGTCACGGCCTCCTTTTTGCGTTCGGGTAGGATGGACTCTCATTTGGAGATGTTGCAGTCGGTCTATGGGAAAAGGCGCGAGTTGGCGGGCGGAATCTTATCTCGGGAACTTCCCGAGGGTGTGAGAGCAGATGATCCGAGGGGTGGCTATATGCTTTGGGTGCGGGGAGGAAGACCTGGGATTATGGATGAGGTGGCTAAACAGTGTCTTTCGAAAGGTGTGGCGGTGGTGGGGGGCGGTATCTTTTTTGCGAATCCGCCCAAGGAGGCCTGTTTCCGTTTAAACTGTGCCCGTGCGACTCCTGAGGATCTGGCGCGTGGGGTGGGTATTTTTTGTGAGGTATTTCGATCTGTGCTCAGCCGAAAAAAATAACGAAAACTCGCTTAGGTAGGGATAGTTTCCTCGGTTTTGGGGTCGAAAAAGGCGGCTCGAGAGAGGTCGACTCCTAGATTTATTTTAGATCCCTCCTTAAGTCCTAGATCGGTCTCGGTGGTGCGACATATGCATGAGTGGGCACCTGTTTTCAGATAGAGATAGGTTTCTGCTCCCATAGGCTCAACCACTTCCAAGATGCCCTGCAAGGTGGGATTGGAGGAGGTGGCGTTGGGGTGAAGCTGTTCGGGCCTAAATCCGAGAATGACCTCTTTGCCCTGGCGAGAGGAAAGTTTCCTGGAAGTGTCCGTGGAGAGAACGCCGCGAAAAGGGAGGTGGGGGGAGGTGACCTTTTCTACAAATTCCAAGGTCCCATTGGGGGCAGCTCCCAGCGTGCCTTGAAGAAGATTCATGGGGGGACTTCCAATGAATCCTGCGACAAAAAGATTCGCAGGCCGATGATAAAGTTCAAGGGGAGCAGCAATCTGCTGAATTTTTCCGTAGCGCATGACAACAATTCGGTCTGCCATCGTCATGGCTTCGGTTTGGTCATGGGTGACGTAGATCATCGTGCTGTCGAGTTGTCGGTGGAGCTTAGAAATCTCCGTGCGGGTCTCGACTCGCATCTTGGCGTCGAGGTTGGAAAGGGGTTCATCAAAGAGGAAGGCTTTCGGCTTGCGAACGATGGCCCGACCCAGGGCTACCCGTTGGCGTTGTCCCCCAGAAAGGGCCTTGGGCTTTCTTTCGAGCAGGTTATCGGGTTCGAGAAGACCGAGAATTTTGGCGGCGGAATCGACTCGGCGACGGATTTCATCCTTGGGAACCCCACGCAACTCGAGGCCAAAGGCCATGTTTCGGTAAACGGACATGTGGGGGTAGAGAGCGTAGTTTTGGAAGACCATGGCAATATCGCGGTCTTTGGGGGGTACTTCGTTTATCTTCTTACCATCCAGATAGATTGATCCACGGGTAATCTCCTCCAGTCCAGCCACCATGCGAAGAGTGGTGGTTTTTCCGCAACCTGAGGGCCCGACGAGAACCATAAACTCACGGTCTTGGATCTCGAAATTCGCGTTATCCACCGCAATCTTTTCGGGCCTCCCCTTTTCGGCCGGATAGATTTTATAGAGATTTTCGATCAGGACTTTGGCCATGCTAACTCCAGAGTAGGGGTGCGGTGGGTTGGGTAAAAGAGTAGGTTCACTTCAGACCTGTAGTGGCGATGCCACGAATAAAGGTTCGCTGGGTGAGGAAAAAGAGGACGAGCACAGGAAGTAAAACTAGAGTTGAGGCGGCCATGAGGTGGTGCCATGGGGTTCCGCTGATCGTTCCTTGGAGTGCTTGGAGGCCAAGAGCGAGGGTGTACTGCTCTTCCCGTGCGAGAAAAATGAGAGGACCAAGGAAATCGTTCCAGGTGGCCATAAATTGAAAGAGGGCGACGGTGAGCAAGGCGGGCTTAGCCAAGGGGAGTATGATCTGCCAAAAAATTCTGAATTCGCT
>CAMCDO010000015.1 GCA_945873585.1 Verrucomicrobia subdivision 6 bacterium
TGCACCAGATTCATCTCTCCACGCAATGGTCGGTACCTTCCCTCCCCATCTCTCCTCACCACCTCCTCCAACTCTATCCGAGTCTCCACCCTCCGCAGAAGATCTACGGAACCATCCCCATCCCTTTCGTGCCTCACCTGGAACCCCAACCCATCCACACTCCACCGAATCTGACCAATCCAACCAGATTGAGAAAAAGGGCTCAAATCGCACTCGCCAATCTTATGACCATATCCTCCATCTCCTCAGGCCTGCCCAAAGCCGCTCCATACCCGATCTCCCTTCCTCCCGCCTCCGACCATCCCTCCGCCCCCGAACTCAAACCCAACAACCCAGGCACATCCTCCGAACCGTGCAATCCACCCGCCAAAAAATGGGGCAAAACCACAACTGGCCCACCCTCGGCCACGACCTCCCTCCAGTCCGCAATCCTCGGTTCCTCCTCCAGAAAAACCGCTCGTGCACTTCGATAACCCTTTTTGCTTAACCCCAGCGCCAAATCCTCCGCCGCTCGCCTTGATCCTGCATGCAACCCCGTCCCGTGACTCGCTATCAAAACACAAACATCCTGATTTTGATGTTTTTTTATCCGACACAATTTTTCTGCTCTCCCCAACACCAGCTCCAAAACCTCTGGCCTTGATCCGATCGGCTCCGTCACCCGACACTCCACTCCTGCCGTCTCTCCAAATTCCCGCGGCAGAATCTGGGTCGTAAAATACCCCTTCGCCAAAAACCACGGTACCACCACAGCCCTCTTCGACTGCAAACCCCTCAAGGCATCAGCAAAAGATGGTTCCTCCTTCCAAAATCCCGCCCGTACCTCCGCAAAGATTCCCCTCTCCCGCAAACGATGAGCCGTCTCCCTCGTAAACCGACTAGAATCAGCATTCTTGGTGGAACCATGACCCGCCAAAATCAGTGCGGTATTTTTAAACTCCATAACGAAAACCTACACCAAAAACTCTGTCTACAGAATGGAACCGCGCAAAAGGCGGAGAGGGTTAGCGGTTCGCTTTAACCGGCACCCCTTGAGAGGCTGGCCCGCCGGACGGGTTCGGGAAAAGCGGGGCAGGCTCCACAATCCGCGAACTATCTGGCCGTGCCGAAACCGTAATCGTGAAAATCTGCTCTTTCCCGTCCCGCTTCACTTTTACCGGAACTTTGCCCCCCACCTGCGAGAAGAAAGCCGCATCCAGCACGTCCGAAGGTTCTCTCACTGGTTTGTCTCCAATCGAAATCACTTCATCTCCCGCTTTCAACCCGCTCTTCTCCGCAGGTGTTCCCTTGTAAAGACGATCCACAAATACAGGGGCCCCACGCTCCGGCCGACTCCGATCCGGCATCACCCCCACCCCCATCCACCCGTGTCGCGGTTCCCCATACTTCTGAATGTCTGCCGCTACTTTGGACGCCGCTTCAATCGGTAAGGCATAACACGCTTTTCCCTCATCGATCTCCAACATCAATACCCCCACAACCTTCCCCTGACTGTCCAGCAGGGGTCCACCGATCTGCCCTGGCTTAATCGGTAAATTCGCCCTCAGATGGGTCGTTGCAAAAAACCGTGTGAGATACTTCACATCAAATCCAGCCACGAATCCAAACGTTGGCTCCGCTTTTAAATCGTAAGGGAAAGCCACACTCACAATCGCCGACGCTGGCCGAAGGCGTAACCCGTCGCCAAATTCAAGGTGAGGTGTCTTGGTGGCGTTAATCTTCAGTACCGCCACTCCACTCCGCGGATCTCGACCAATAATCTTGGCCGTAAAAGTCCTTCCGTTTACTTCCACCGAAACCGATTCCGCCTGACCCACTACCGCATACGCCGTTAAAATAGTTCCTTCCCCATCGATAAAGAATCCCGTTCCAGCCAACTGTTCAGGCCCATCGGTTGCCCTCACCCGCACTACTGTGGGGGCAGCTTTCTCGTAGACCCCACTTACCTCTGCCGCAATCTGGTCGAAGACTCCTGTCCCGGCAGGCCTCGGTTCGCTCGGCGCCGTCGGAGTCAGAGCCGTAGAGGCCGCCACATTGGCTTCCGCTTGAGAAGTAATTACAGCGGCAACCCCCGAGGGTCCTTGCTTCGAAAGATAGTACGCCCTCCCACCCACCAAGCCCACCAGAGCGAGGCCGATGAAGAGAAGCGCGAAAATCGCAATCTTAGAACGCGAGCCGAGAATCATAAGCCACTGCGCCGTGCCCATTCACGTAGAGAGGGCGAAGTTGTGTCCCCTCACCGCCAGCGGCGGTTTCAATCAGCTCAGGCTGGATCTGAACGGAGTCATCACTTTGATTAGAAGCCACCATAATACCCCGCTCATGGGCGACTTTGCCGTCCGCCAACTGGCTAGAGTTAGACCCAACTGGCCCAAGGAAAAATGCGATCCCTGCCACCAAGAGAGCCGCGGATGCACCCACCGTGGCCAAACGAGGAATTCCCGCCAACCAAGGCTCAAAGAGAACCTCCACCACTTTCGCATACCAAGGCTCCTCACGGAGAATCTCGCGCCGCTGGTACTGGTGAAAAGCATCCACAAAACGGCTGAAGTACTCCTGACCAGGAGTTTCGTGCCGCTTCAATTGAAGAAGTTTCTGAAGTTGAGTAATGTCGTCGTTTTGTTTCATGTTATCTGTCTCCTATCATTTTACCTTCGCAGGTAAATGCCAAGCGATTTCTGCAATTGCTTGTGAGCATAGTGCAGGCGGGAACGTACTGTTCCTTCCGTGCATCCCATGATCTTGGCAATTTCCGCATGTGCAAGTCCTTGTATATCATAAAGGGTTACCACCGTTCTATGTTCTTTCGACAGGCAAAGCATCGATTCGTTCAATTTATTTTGCAACTCGTTGAGCATAGTGGACTTAACTGGGTTGTTTCTAGCGATAGTATCAGGCATATCGAACTTCGGTAAACCATCCTCATCTAACTCATTTAAACTCATCGCTCCCTGCCGTCTTTTCCTCTTCTCCAAGAAATTAAAAGTTCGATTAATCGCGATTCGATAGATCCACGTATAAAACGATGACTGCCCTCGAAACGTCGGCAAACTCCGGTACGCCTTATCAAAAACCTCCATCAACATGTCGTTCGTATCCTCATGGTTCGACGTCAAATGATAAATCACCCCGTACAACCGCGATTGAAATCGACGAATCAACTCATCATACGATGCCAAATTTCCCCCAACCGTGGATACCACCAACTCCTCATCGGTTGGGCCATTCTCTAAATCGGGCAACTGGGCAGTGGTGGCCGACATTACCTTAAACCCTACCCTCTACTCCCCCACCCCGAAAAGTTCAAACAACCCTACCCCCCAGCCGTTTTCAAATACCCCGCCAACCGCTCAGTCATCTCCACCAACTTTCCCGCATCCTTTCCCTCCCCCAAAACCTTCAAGTCCACTTTCGCCCTTTCCAAAAGCTCCACCGCCTTCCGTAAAGCAAATTTCAACCCGCCCGCCGCACTTACTTTCTCTGCCACCTCCTCCACCTCAATATTCTCCCCCACCAACTGCGCCCGCAACTTCTCCGAATCCTCCTTCGGCAACGTCTGCAAAGCATGCAAAACTGGCAAGGTCCACTTCCCTTTCCGTAAATCAGTCCCCAAAGTCTTCCCGCTCGCCTCATCCGTCCCATACAAATCTAAACAATCATCGTAAATCTGGTAAGCCACCCCCAGCTGATTCCCAAAGGATCGAGCCGCTTCCCGCTTTGATTCCGCCACCTCGTAAACCAGAAAAGGCACCTCCGCCGCAACTCGAAATAAAGCCCCAGTCTTTAACCCCACCATGTGTAAATAATCTGCTACCGACATCTTTAAATCAAATCTCCTCTGCGTTTGCAAAATCTCCCCCTCACAGAGATTCCTCGACGCTTCCGCAATCTTCCGCGCCACCTCCGCATCCTCCAGCTTGGTCGCCAACTCCAGCCCATGCGAAAAAAGCGCATCCCCCAGCAAGACCGAAAGCTCTACCCCCCACTTTGCATTACACGTCGCTCGCGATCTGCGTAACTCCGCCTGATCCAACACATCGTCATGCACCAATGAAGCCACGTGCACCAACTCCACAATCACTGCCAAGTCTCGAATCGAATCACTCCACCCCCCCGCTACCTTCCCCGCTAGCAAAACCAACGCAGGCCTCAACCTCTTCCCTCCCCCCTCCAAGGCATATCGCACATAGGCCTCCGCCCCAGAATCAAACAAAGAAGCCTGATGCAAAATCCGCCGCTCGACCTCCTTTAACTCCTGCTCGAGCTCGCGATCTGCCCCCAGCCAGTCAGGCCGGGGCTTTAAAATCATTCTGGTTTGCAAACGATTCACTCCTTCCACGCTAGAAAAGAGTCCAGCCAAGTCAAATGACCTTCCTTTCTATGTGCTTCCCCACCCCCTACTCCTCGAGAGGAACTGACCCCTAAAAAATAAGTCCGAACGTTCCGCACTCACGCCGGTCTAACCTAGTATGAATACAAAAACTACTGGCACCCGAGAAACCAAGCTTATCAATTCCCACGTAGAACTTCCCGCTACTCTCCAGGCCTACCTCAAGGGCATCGGCGAAACCCCTCTCCTCAATCGCACCGAAGAGGTCACCCTCGCCAAACGCGTCCGCCGTGGTGATGCCCCCGCACGCGAGCTCATGATCAAGTCCAATCTCCGTCTCGTTGTAAAACTCGCCGCCGACTACAACCACTGCGGTCTCCCCCTCCTCGATCTCATCTCCGAAGGAAACCTCGGCCTGATGAAAGCAGTCGACCGCTTCGATCCCAAGCGGGATGTCCGCTTCAGCACCTACGCTTGCTGGTGGATCAAACAGTCGATCCGCCGTGCCCTCGCCACCCAAAGCAAAACCGTTCGCCTCCCCGTTCATCTTGTCGACAAGATCCAACGCCTTCGCCGCGTCAGCTCAGCCCTAGGCGCCGAACTGGGCCGCGAACCCACCGACGTCGAACTCGCCGATGAACTCCAAGTGGAACCTCATCGCGTCACTAAATTGCGGGAAATCTCCTCAGGTACCGTCTCCCTCGACACCACCATCGGAACGGATGGCGACGGCAGTACCCTCGGTGATCTCCTCGCCGACACTGCCGCCGTCGATCCTACCGCAGAGCACGAGCGCAACGATTTCCGTGACGCCGTCTCCCGCTCTCTCCAAACTCTCACATCCCGCGAAGTCCAGATTCTTCAACTTCGCTTCGGCTTGGATAACTCCGTCGAACGCACTCTCGAAGAAGTCGGCAACAAACTCAGCGTCACTCGGGAACGTGTTCGCCAGATCCAAAACTCTGCCCTAGCCAAACTTCGCCAACGGCTACTCAAAGAGGAAAACTTTCCCGAGTATTTCCGCAAACTCGTCGGCCAAGAGGGCCTTGTTCGCTTGGCCTAACCCCCCTCTATCCTTTGGTGGTTGAACCGCCGCCCGCGCTCCTCGCTCTTGCGGAGGTCTCGTGCGGCGGCTCTTTTTCTTAAGACTCCCTTTGTCTAATCCCTAATCTTTCTTTCTCCCTTCATCGCCCACTTCCTTATAATCTAAATCGTGCACTGCCTCATCCTCCTCCTAGCCCTCACCCTCACCGCTTGTTCTCGTCCCGATACCCGCCTTGCCCGCCAAATCCATCAGCTCTGCCAGGAAGGCAACCTCCCCCAAGCCCAAGAATCTCTCGCTACTGCTTTTCGCCAATTCCCCGAAAGCCTTTCGCTCCGCCAAGAACGCCTCTACCTCAACCTTCTCGCAGGGCAACCTGAACTCGCTGCTGCCGAGGCTAGCCAAATCCTCCAAGCCAACCCCTCCGCTCAACCCTACCGCCAACCTCTCCACGACTCCTCCCCCGCCATTCGCGCTCTCGCCATCCGCGCCCTCGCCCTCCACCCTCCTACCCGCCCCTCTCCCGCTTCCCTCCTCACCACCGCCCTGCAAGATTCCGATCCCACCGTCCGGCGCGCCGCCCTCGAAGCAACTCAGATTCTTTCCCCTTCAGAAGCTCTCCCCCTCCTTCGCCAAGCCAGCCAAGATTCCGATTGGCTCACCCGTGCCGCCGCCGCTCGCCTTTTCGGAAGTCGCGCCGATCCCTCCGCCATCCCCACTCTCTTTTCCATGCTCTCCGACCGCGACTCCTATGTTCGCCGTTTTGCCCGCCGCTCTCTTCTCGAGCTCGCCACTCGCTCCACACCCAATGCCTACCTCCCCGCCCTCCAATCAAAAGATCGCACCACCCAAGTCGTTGCCGCCCTCGCCCTCGCCCGCCTCAACGACGGACGCGGACTCGACATCCTTCTCGCCGAAGTCGCAAATCCCCTCGGCATCGAACGCGTCGAAGTGGTTAAATCTGCCGTCCGCGTCAAAGACCCCCGCGTTGTCCCCGCCCTTCGCCTCGCCATCGCTGATCCCGATCCAGAAGTTCGGGTCGTCGCCCTCATCGCCCTCGGTCTCCTCCGCGACAAAGACTCCACCCCCCTCCTCCAAAAGATTATCGCCGATCCCTCGTCCCCCAAAGACGTTCGCCTGGCCGCCGCCAAAGCTTTAGAACTCCTCAGCCAACCCCCCAACAAACCGTAGACCCACCCTCTCGATCTAAAACTTCTGTGGGCCTAGCTCTTCCTGCTCAAAAATAATTAGATCATCCAACGCCCGCGCGAAATCCTCCATCCCCGTCGAAGGCATGATGATCCGATCCCTTCGCCCGCCTACGTCCTCCGTGATCCGCAAAAATCGGCCGCGATCATTCTCCTTCAAATCCAAAAAGAATGTCTTTCTTTCGATTTGCACCTTTTCTGATCTTAATGTTCTTTCTTCTCCACGTTGGTCCATAAATCAGTTCCCCTTTGATTAAATCCTACAAAAAGCTCCTCCCACAGTCAATCCGCCCCACCTGAATCACCTTTCGCTTCGACAAACCCGCCGACGCCAAAACCAACCCCCTAGTAAAATACCCGCCGTTCCCAATCCCGCATAAAGCCAAGGGGACACATTCCAAACCGACTCCTCTACCCCCGCCGCCGTATCCACATCCTCCAGTTTGGGGATTTCTTGGCTCGGAGTTGAAGCCACCGTAATCTTTGAAAGTTTTTCCCACCGCTCTTTCTCTCCTGCCAATAGATTCACCGTTTCAGGAATCCTCTTTTCCATCTCCGTATATTTTTTCAATGCGATCCCCGCCCCTTCAGGCGCCACCGGATCTTGCTCACTCGCTAATGGCAAAACCCCCACCACCAACCCCTGCCCTAAAAGCGCCAACTTTCCATCCATCCCCACTACTTCCCAAACCCCCTCCTTAAGCACTGCAGTTTGCGCCGTGCGCGCTTCGATCGGGCGACCCTGCGCAGATCGGCAAAGCACGAGACATGGCCCCGTCAACACGGGCCGAGCCGCCACCGCCTTAACCGGACGTGCGGGTGCCACAGTAGGAGCTGGAACCGAGGTCCCCGCACTCTTTGTCGAGGGCGCGACCATCAGACTTCCTGCAGCCGTCTGCATACTACCCAAAGATTTATCCGATTCGCTGCTCTTCGCCTTCTCCCCTACCTGAATATAATAAGGAACCTCCTTAGCGATGACCTCAGGCAAAATCGCTCCATTCTCCTGATTGTGAAATTTCCCCGTAACCAAACGCCCAGGAGATCCATCCACCATCTTGGAAAGCAGCGCGCTCTGCTCCTTCGGTACTCGCAAAAATATTTTTCCCTCCTCCTTTTTCGCATACCCAGTCGTCGCCTCCAGCCAAACAAATTCCGGATCCACCACCGTAAACTTCGGCGCAGGCACGAGCTCACTCACACGCAACTTCACCTCTTTACCCAAATACGAATGAGGATCCGTCTGATAATAGTTCGCCGTCAACGGCTCAGCTTCACCGCCACACACCAATCCCATGACCACCCCCACTATCAGACAAAATACCTTCATAGCTTTAACTAAGTCGATATTCTCGGATTCTCAACCTCTTTTTTCCATCCCCAACTTAATTTTTTAGTCAGAGGTCAAATTTCAATTCCGAAATATAGTTAGCTTTTAGTTTGCTTTCGTATTTTTGCTTGTTAAGCTAATTATATGACCATCGCTTCAATTCCATTAGCCTCTCTTCCCTGGTTTTTTCCGCGGGGCGTCGATCTCGTCAATAATCTACCCACCGTCATCCTTGCCCTCTGGGTTCTCCTGATCTTCTCGACCTTGGTCTACTTCCATGGAGGAGCCAAAGATCTAGAGCAAAAACCTGGCACCGTTACCCCCATCCAAAGATCGGTTGGAGCCATTTCTATTCTCATCGACGTCGCCATGCTCACCCTCGCTTTTTACCTCGTCTTCCGCTGACCAAACTACCCACCTCACCCGTCCACTGGCTTAACTTTCCGCCATCTCCTTAATCGCAACTCGACAATAATACTTCACCGCCTCACTCATCGGAGGAAGCAGTTCATCTAAATCCTCCAAAGTACACCAACGAATCTCATGGTGCTCCCCCTGCGCCAAAGTCACCTGCCCACTCTTTGGTCGGGCCAAATACATGATCCCCACATGCTCGTGCGTCTCGCTCACTCTGTGAATATCCAAAAATCTCGGCCGAATCAGCGCCCTTGTTCCATGACCCGTCGTCGGCGGTCGCTCCCCGATTAACTCAATCTCCAATCCACTCTCCTCCCTCCCCTCCCGATACGCCGCCTGCTCAGGATCCTCGTCCAACTCAATATGACCCCCAATCGGTAACCACCGACCCAATTTCCGGTGATGAATCAGAAGCAACTTTCCCTTCTCCACAATGAAAAGGCTCACCGTAAAATCGATTTTTTCGTGAAGATGAGCCATGGCGATTTCCTAATATTCTCTTCAGCCTTAATTCCCAGCACCACCGAAAAACTATCCACCCCCAGCCGCCAACTTGTCCTGCACCCACACCCCCACCTCCATCGGGGCAATCATCTCCATCGCCCCCGTCCGCCGACACTTAATCTCAACCCCGCCTTTCGCCACCGCCTTCGACCCCACCGTAATTCTCCAAGGAAAACCTAACAAATCTGCATCCTTAAACTTCACCCCCGGCCTCTCATCTCGGTCATCCCACAAATAATCGATTCCCGCTTTCTCTAACGAATCCACCAAACGATCCGTCGCCTCCTTCACCGCAGGATCCGCTAAATCCAAAGTCACCAGCATCACCGTGTAAGGTGAAACCGCAGTAGGCCACCGAATTCCCTCCTTGTCCTGATGCACCTCAATCACCGCCTGTAAAGTCCGCGTGACCCCAATCCCGTAACAACCCATCACCACCGGCTGCTGCTTTCCCTGCGGATCCAAAAATTTTGCTCCCAAAGCTTCGCTATACTTTGTCCCCAATAAAAAGGCGTGCCCCACCTCAATTCCTCGGCTCACCTTCAACTTCTTTCCAGAAATCGAAAGATCACCCTCCCGTACCTTGCGAACATCCGCCCAACGATCCACCCGCAAATCCCTCTCAACATCCACCCCCTTGAAATGAAAGCCATCCTCATTTGCCCCGGTCGTCATCCCCTTCTGGCCTTTCAATCCCATGTCGGCCACCACCGTCACACTCTTTCCCTGCAAGGTCGAGGCCACCGCTCCTAAACTGCCAGGTTGCGCCCCGAGCACTTTCACAATCTCCGCACTCCCCGCCGTCCTCCAACCCGCACCCAAAAGCGCAGGCAACTTCGCCTCCTGCACCTCATCATCTCCACGCACCAAAATCAATGCCACCGCTTTCCCATCCGTGTAGACCAAGGTCTTCACCTGATCCTTAGCCGCAATCCCAAATTTCTCCCCTGCCAAATCCGTAATCGTTTTTACCCCAGGCGTTGCCATCTTTTCCAATTCCCCCTCCACACCCCTCCTCTCCGCCGGCTTTCCCTCCGCCTTCTCTATCGCCGCCGCATACCCACCCTCCTCCTCCGTTACCACCTCTCCCTCGCCAATCTCCGCCAACACGCAAAATTCATGCGAACTCGCACCTCCCATTACCCCCGTATCCGCTTCCACCTGCAACGCATCCAGCCCCACCCTCGCAAAAATCTTCCGATAAGCCCCTACCATCGCTTCATAACTCATCCGCGCCGCCCCATCCTCCGCATCGAAACTATAAGCATCCTTCATGATGAATTCCCGTGCCCGCATCAACCCAAACCGAGGCCGAATCTCATCCCGATACTTCGTCTGAATCTGATACAGCGTCCGCGGCAACTGCCGATAACTCTGCACCTCCCCCGCTACCAACGCCGTCACCACCTCCTCATGGGTCGGCCCCAAAATCCAACGACGATCCTGATGATCCTTCACATGAAAAAGCACATCCGCCGCCGCCTGAATCCTCCCACTCTTCTCCCACAAATCAGGCGGTTGTAATGCTGGCATCAAAATCTCTAATCCACCCGCCCGATCCATCTCTTCCCTCACAATCTTCTCCACCTTCCGCAGTGCCCTCAATCCCAAGGGCAGAAAACTATACAAACCACTCGCCAGCTTTCGCACTAATCCCGTCCGCAAAAGCAAACGATGACTCGCAATCTCCGCTTCCGCGGGCGCATCTCGTAAAGTGTTAAGTACCGTCTGAGTCCAACGCATAGAGCCATCAACCTACGCCACCCATCCCTCCACCTCAATCCCCACCTACGCCGCCCAAAAAGCTTTCTTCAACCCCACCGCCACCCCCGCCACCACCAGCTTCTTTCCTCTCCACGATCGTACTGACGTAATTCCAATCCGCGCATTTGTCAGAAAAATCTCCTCCGCCCCATCCAACTCTTCTTTCTTCCATCTTCCCTCCTCCACTTTCTGACCGCTGCGCTCCACGATCCACCTCCTTACCACTCCCCCGCGACACCCACACTCCCTCGCCGGCGTTCGCAACTTCCCACTCTTCACCCAAAAAAGATTCCCCATCGCAACCGAGGCCACCTCTCCTTTCTCATTTAACATCACTCGCTCCTCACTCGGACTACTCCCCTCCCGCCTCGCCTGAATCCGATTCAGATAACTCAAAGTCTTATACCTCGCCTCCCATGAACTAGACCAAATCCCCGTCGTGGCCAAATCCAGCTCATAGCTTTCAGGCGCCAACTCAATCCCCTTACTCCACCAACTCCTCGTCCCCGTCTCCGTCACAAACCACCTCCACAACCCATCCCCTTCAGGAACTTTTTTTAAATTCTCCACCTCCAACTTCAACCCCAAGACTTTTGCCCCTTCCCGAATCGACTCCTCGTGCCAATCCCTCCATCGCGCCTTTCCCTTCTCCACCCGCACCGTCTCAAAAACACCCACCCCATGCCGAAATCCAGCATCGCTAATTGGAATCTCACTCAGACTCACGCTTGCACCCTCTGCGCCGCCTCATACGCCGCCATCGCCTCCATCATCACCCGTGCCTTCGCCCTCGTTTCCTCATACTCCGCCTGCGGATCCGAACCGATCGTGATCCCACTACCAATCCCACACCGCACATTCTCCCCATCGATCTCCGCCATCCGAATTCCCATCGCAAATCTCGCCGTGCCATCATACCCAAAATACCCTACCGCCCCCGTGTAAAACCCACGCGGCTCCGCCTCCAACTTTCGCAAAATCTCTACCGCCTTCCTCTTTGGCGCCCCCGTTACCGAGCCACCAGGCAAACACTGCCGCACCGCCTCCACCACCCCCAACCCCTCCCGCAATGTCCCTTGAATCGAAGAGTAAAGATGATGCACATGCGAGTAACTCCGACTCCTCACCAAATCCCTCACCTCGACCGAACCATAACCGCAAATCGCCCCCAAATCGTTGCGCAATAAATCAGTGATCATAACCAACTCCGCTACCTCTTTCGGGTCGGTCCCCAACTCCAGTACCGCCCGCTCGTCCCCCTCCCTCCCATGCACCCTAGCTCTCGTCCCCTTAATCGGTTGCGTGATCACCCGATCCCCCTCAATCCCTAGAAAAAGCTCCATCGACGCTCCCGCCAACGCCTTCTCTCCCATTCGATAAAAAAAACTCCGCGGTGCTTGGCCCGCCCTCCAAAGACAACGAAAGAATTCCCAAGGATCAAGTCCCCCCACCTTCCGATGCAAAAACCGAGCCAAGTTCACTTGATAAATCTGCCCTCGCCGAATCTCCTCCTGCGCCTCCCGCACCATCCTCCCATACTCCTCAGACCCAGTCTGACAACTCCACCCCTCCTCCCCCTCCGCCCTCACCCCCAGCTCCTCCCGCTCAGGCCACAGCTCACCCAAAGAACGAGCCACCAAATCTGGAAAAAAAGAAAAATGCCAGTTCCCCTCAAAATCAAAACCCCCAATCGCCGCTCCCCCAGGGTGGGGCCGATCCCAAGCCGCTCCCCTCCGCAACCTCCGAGCCAACTCTTCCTCCAATCGCCCCGTCTCCCCAGGACCTCCCGCCAAGATTAACTCACGCTCGTACCCCAAATAACCTACCCCAGGCCCAAAATCACCCCGCACCACCGCCGCCAGAGGATTCAAGAAGAACTCCCTCCACCCAAAGAGGAAACCACCCGATCAATTTTAGTAATCCACTGCACTTTCTCTTTTTCCGATAGAAAACTGCCCGTGAACGAATTCTTCGCTAACTGCACCAAATGCCTTTCCTCCAACTGCAACTCCCTCGCACAAGCCAACCAGTTCTCCAATAGATAACCTCCAAAATAAGGCGGATCATCCGAGTTCGCCGTCACACTTACCCCCGCTTCTAAAAGCTGCTTCAGCGGATGCTTCCCCAAATCCGGATACACACACAACCGCACATTAGAAAGCGGACATGTCGTCAAAGGAATCTGCTTCTCCACCAACTCTTTCACCAACTCCGCATCCTCCAGACAACGCACCCCATGATCAATCCGCACCGCCTGCAGCCTCTCCAACGCTTCCCGTATCCACTCCGCCGGTCCCTCCTCCCCCGCATGCGCCACCACCTTCAATCCCGTATCCCGGACTTGCGCAAACACTCGCTCAAACTTACCTGGGGGATTCCCCTTCTCTGAAGAATCCAGCCCCACCGCCGTGAAATGCTCGCGAAACGGAAGCATCTCCTTAAATGTCTTCATCGCCTCCGTTTCCGTCAGATGCCGAAGAAAACAAGGAATCAAACGCCAGGTCACCCCGTGCCTCTTCTCTCCCTCCTTTAACGCCCCCACAATTCCTTCCACCACCTCCTTCATCGCTACCCCGCGAGCCGTGTGGGTTTGCGGATCAAAAAAAGGTTCCACATGCCAAATTCCGTCCCGCACCGCCTTCTCTAAATAAGCCGTCGTTAAAACATGAAAATCTTCCCGATCCCGTAACACTCCCGCCCCCTCGTAATACAAATCCAAAAAGGACTGCAGATCCTTAAACTGATACGCCTGACGCAAAGCTTCCGCATTAGGAAAACGTAACTTCGCTTTATGTTTTCGAGCGAGATGAAACGTCATCTCCGGCTCCAATGTCCCTTCCAGATGAACATGCAGTTCAGCTTTGGGCAACGCCGCCGCCAATCGTTCCAGCTTTTTCATCCTTATCCCAAAGATTGCGCCGCCGCCGCCAATTTCGCCGCATCCATCTCTGGACCTGACGCCGCTACCCCCATCCGACCCGGCTGAAATAACTCTTGGGCCACTTCCTTAACAATCTTCGCGTCCACCGCCGCCAACTTCTCTATCGCCTCTTTCGGTTCTACCACCCGACCGCGCGTCAGCATCGAATCACCAATCCAGAACATCTGCTGACTCGTCCCCTCCAACCCAAGCGCAAACTGCCCCGTCACATAATCCTTCGCCCGTTTTAACTCCGCCGCTCCCGGACCCTTCGCCGCCAACGACTTTAACTCCCCCGCAATCAAACCCAACGCCTTGCTCAAATTCCCTGGCTCTAACCCAGCGGAGATATAAAAAGCCCCGTCATCACGCTGGAGATGAACCCCACTCGAAACCGAATAGACCAATCCCTGCTCCTCCCTCAAGCGCTGGAAAAGACGCGAACTCATCGCCTCTCCCAAAATAACGCTCAGCATCCGCAAGCCATGCCGTCGCGGATCTTGACGGCGGAAAGCATAAATTCCTAATGTCACATTCACCTGAGCCACGGGCTTAGCCACCGCCACCACTCGGACCGTACTCGAACGTACTCGCCTCGCGGGAATCGGTTCCCCACTTGCCGTCGGACTGGATCGGCGCAAAGCCGCCCTCGCCGTCTTTCGAACCTCCTCCAAACTCATTCCCCCAGCAATCGCTAGCACTGGTCGAACTCCTCGAATTCTTCGCTCCCAGTACCCCATCAGCCCCTTCCTCGGTATCCCTCCCACCGAGGCAATCGTTCCCGCAATTGGTCGCCCCAAAGCCTGCTCAGGCCAAAGCAACGCGTTCAACGCCTCCCCGGCTACTACCGCAGGTTGATCATCCATCATCCGAATCTCCTCCGTAATCACCCCCCTCTCCCTTTCCACTTCGTCTTTGGGAAAAGTCGAACTCAACGCCATCTCCGCTAAAAGAGAAATCAGCATCGGACCATGACCCGCTGGAACCCGTCCGTGCAAACAAAGCGTCTCTTCCCCCGTAAATGCATTGAGATCCCCGCCCCGCCCCTCCACCGCCCGACTCAGCTCCTTACAACTGTGCTTCTCCGTCCCTTTAAATAGGAGATGCTCCACAAAATGGGCCGCCCCATGCTCCGCCGTATTTTCCCAACGCGAACCTGCAGGATAAAAAAGTCCCACCGCCACCCCAGGAGCCTCCTGATTCTCTCGGTGCACCACAGGCACCCCCGCAATCGTTTCCACTACGGCATAAGACATCCCTCAACAATATCCCGCTCCCCACCCGCATTCCAATCTTTAGCTGTGAGCCTGCTTCTTCGCCTACTCCTTTTCTCCCACTTTACTTTTCCACCTTGTCGCTAACTCGTTTCTCACCCCCAGATGATCCAGAATTCTTGCCACCACCGTATCCACCACATCCTCCACTGATTTTGGACGACCATAAAACGAGGGAACCGCAGGCAAGATCACCGCACCCGCCTCTAACAAAGTCACCACATTCCGTGCTTGCACCAAATTCCAAGGAGTCTCCCTCGGCACCACAATCAACCTCCTTTTCTCCTTCAAAAACACATCGGCCGAGCGCGCAATCGTCCCATCACTGTATCCATGGGCAATCCGCCCCAACATCCCCATCGAACACGGCACAATCACCATCGCTTCAAACCGTGCCGACCCACTCGCAAAAGGTACCTGCATCGTCTTATCCCCATATAACTTCATCCCCTTGGGAATCTTTAAACCCTGCGCCCCTAACTCCGTCGCCGCCACCTCAGGCGCATACTGACTCAGTACAACATGACACTCCTCCACCTCCTTCGCCTTGGCGATCTGCCCCAGCAATCGTTGCGCATAAATCGAACCACTCGCCCCAGTCACCGCCACAACCAACTTCATTCCCACTTCCCCCTTAAGCCGCAACTAGTTTTCTAGCAGGCTTCACTTGGGCAATGATCTTTTTGCGCTCACCCGCAAGAGCACGGAAATCACACTCCACCTGCAATCCATGCCAGAAGTTTTCTGACTGATGGAAGAATTTCCCAAACCGAATCGACATCACCGGGGTGATGGCACGCTTTCCAAGGACAATCTCATTAATCGCACGGGGAGGGACCCCCACAGCGCGGGCCATGCCATTTTGCGATATGCCCATTGGGAGGAGATACTCCTCCAGCAGAATCTCGCCAGGGAAGATCGGGGGTTTCATGACTATAACGTACCGCGTTATACAACCTCGTCAATGGTAGTCTTCAATCTGAACACCCTCGGCTCCGTTTCCACACCACCGAAACACCAACCTCCATTGCTGATTAATCCTTATGGAATACTCTCCCTTTCGCTTTCCCTGCAACCCTTCTAGTCGATTTCCAGGGGGAACAGCCAAGTCCTCTAGTCTTCCTGCTTGATTCAACTGGATCAGTTTCCGCAAGGCCACCCTGGCGATGGCTCCCCATCGCCGACTATTTTCCGTTCGAAAGAGTTTTTCTGTTTCGCGGTCGGAAAAGGAATTAATCATCCCATTCGCCGTGCCGCCGCAAGGAGCTCTCTTGCCTTCGCCGCCGCTTCTGGCGTGGTTCGACACTCTTCGGGCCAATCTCGCGTATACCCTTCGCCCTTCAACTTCCTCGTCGCATCAATCCCAACATGGCTTCCGCAATTCGCCAAGGTCGTCGCGTGGTCCAGACTGTCACTCGGCCCTTGAATAAAAATCATGTCCCTCTGTGGCTCAATATTCGCCCCCAGATAAAAAAGAACCTCACTCGTGTCGTGCACGTTCACCTCCGCATCCACCGCCACAATAATCTTACTAAACATCATCTGCCCAGCCCCCCACAATCCGTGCATCAACTTAAACGCCTGATAGGGATACTGTTTTTTTAAGCTCACAAAAACCATATTATGAAATACTCCCTCTGCCGGTAGCGCTAAATCAACCAACTCAGGAAAGTTCATCTTGAGCACCGGCAACAAAATACGCACGCTGGCCGAGCCTAGCCAAAAATCCTCCATCGGCGGCTTTCCTACCACCGTCGCCGGATAAATCGCTTTCTTACGATGAGTAATTGCCGTCACCCGAAACCGCGGATACTTGTCCACCGGCGTGTAAAACCCTGTGTGATCTCCAAAAGGTCCCTCATCCACCCCCTCCCCCGTCGGATCCACCGTCCCCTCCAGAATAAAATCCGCATCCGCCGGCACTTCGATCGGCTGACTCACTGCAGGCACGAAGGCCACCGATTTCTTCCTCAAGAAACCCGCAAACATATACTCATCAATTCCGTCAGGTAATGGGGCCGTCGCCGCAAACGCATTCGCTGGATCGCCCCCCAGCGCCACCGCTACCGGCATCGGCTTGCCCATCTCCCGATACTTCTTTCCATGCCGTGCCCCCACTTTGTGCAACTGCCAGTGCAAGGCCGCTTCCCACGGACCCAAGATCTGAATCCGATACATCCCCACATTCCTCTCCTTCGTCTCAGGATCCTCCGTGATCACCTGCGGCAACGTGAGAAAAGGTCCTCCGTCTTTCGGCCAAGTCTTTAAAACCGGAATTTCCGCAAGCCCCCTACCCCCATCCTCAACTCGATGAATCACCTCCTGACACGCCCCCCTTCCCACCGAAACCGGACGGGCATGCCGCAACTCCAATCCCTGCCGAAGAAGCTTCCACGCCTCCGCCACTCCCGCTGGCGGCTTCGCCCTGACCAAAGCCTCCACCTCCGCCCCAATCTCCCCAACATCTTCCCGCCCCAACGCCAACCCCATTCGCTTCGCCGATCCATAACCGTTAATCAAAACCGGAAAGGCATACGGTACACCTGCAGCGTCTACCGGCTTTTCAAAAAGCAAAGCCTTGCCCCCACCCTCTGCCTTCGATTCCACATCCGCCGCCGACGCAATCTCCAAATCCACTTGGGCCGGCTCACAAATGCGCAAAAGCTCTCCCTCACGGTCCAGCCTCTCCACAAAGCTGCTCAAAGAATCATACGCCATAAGTTTGTAATTCTGCCCAGTTTTCCTCCCCAAACAAGTTCACTTCCCCCGCCCACTGGTAGGGCGCACCGTCTCCTAGCCTTCGAAGTAACGCGTCTGTGGAACGTAGTAGGCCCGGTGCGCCGATTCAAACCACTCAACCCAAAACCACCCGCCAGCCACTCGCGACTCATCCCCTCAATCTCGAGGGCGCGTCTGCGTCCCGCAACCGCGGGAGCGGTCTCTCCGAGCCCCGATCGGAATCGGGGCGCAGACGCAGAACGCCTGCTTTGAATTTTGTGTGCCCCATCTCCTAGCTAGGCGGCCTCGGAGATGCCGCCACTACCTAAGATTCCAACTGCAAATAATTAAAAATTCAAAATCCAAAATCCACGCGTCAGCGTGTCCCGCAACTGCGAGGAAACATCCCTGCCCCCCGCCCCACCCCTACCCCGCCACATCCAACGCGTGCTTCCGCAGGTCTCCCAACTCCACATACTCCAACGCCGATTCATGCGTCGACTCCAGCACCACCAACGCCGCCTTGCCCGCCAACCTCGCCTCCTCCCACCTCTCCGCACAGACACACCACCGATCCCCCACCTTCAATCCAGGAAACCCATACTCTGGCCTTGGCGTCGTTAGATCATTGCCCGCCCTCTGACTGAAAAGTAAAAACTCCTCCGTCATCTGCGCACAAATCGCATGACAACCCGCATCCGCCTCATGCCCATCACAACTCCCCGTGCGAGTAAACCCACTCATCGGATCCACCGAACAGATCTTTAATTCCCCACCCAACACATTTTTCTGCCCTTTTTTCACAATATTCAATACCCCCATCCTGCACCTTTTCTCGATTCTACCAAACATCCTTATGAATTTCCGAAAAGAACATTTTTTTCGGCACCTTGATACTATCTCAAGATCCTTATAGATAGACTTTTATGCCTGCAAAAATCCTAATACTCCAAACTCGCTATTTTACTCTTTTTCTGCCAAGATAAAAAACCATGGCCCAAGATCTTACCCGCTCCTCCGAAATAGATCCTGCCCTCAAAACCTTAGACCGCCTCAACCCCAACCACCTCTCCTCTTCCCCCTCACCCGCCCTCGGTCGCATCGGCCACCCAGGGAACGGCGCTTTCCTCGAAGAACTCCACGAATCATGGAAAACCGATCCCACCTCCGTCGATCCCACCTGGCGCGCTTTCTTCGAAGGTTTCGAACTCGGTTGCCAGCTCCGCCCACCCACCCGGACCAACTCCACCCCACTCTCCAACTCCGCCAACTCACCAGAATTCGGTAACGTCCTCCCCCAAGCCCGTATCTACAATCTCCTCTTCGCCTACCGCGCCCTCGGCCACACCCTCGCCCACCTCGACCCTCTCGGCCTCACCCCTGAAGCCAACCCCGACCTGTCCCTTTCCACCTTCCGCTTTACCGAGGCCGATCTCGATTCCGTTTTTGATTCCGGCACCCTCAGCGGCGGCGGTCCACGCACCCTTCGCGAGATTCTCGCTTTCCTCAAACAAACCTACTGCGACCACATCGGCGTCGAATTCATGCACATCATGAATTTCACCATTCGCCGCTGGCTCCGCGATCGGATGGAACGAAACCATAACCAACCCACCCTCACCCCCGCCCAACAACGCCGCATCCTCGAAAAGGTAATCTCCGCTGAATCCCTCGAACGCTTTCTCCACACCCGCTACGTCGGCCAAAAACGCTTCTCCCTCGAAGGAGCCGAAACCCTCATTGCCGTCCTCGACTCCCTTCTCGAAGCTTGCCCCGAAGCTGGAGTCGAAGAAGTTGTCATCGGTATGGCCCACCGCGGTCGCCTTAACGTCCTCGTCAACACCCTCGGAAAATCTCGCAGAAAACTATTCACCGAGTTCCACGAAAATTACGTTCCTGAAACCGTCCTCGGAGGCGGCGACGTCAAATACCATCTCGGCTACGAAAATGAAGTCACCACCTCCTCCGGAAAGAAAATCCTCCTCTCCCTCGCCCCTAACCCCAGCCATCTCGAAGCCGTCGACCCCGTTGTCGAGGGTAAGGCCCGCGCCCGCCAACGCCTCCGCCAAGATACCGTCAAACGCGAAAAAGTTATCCCCGTCCTCATTCACGGAGACGGCGCTTTCATCGGACAAGGCATCGTCGCCGAGACCCTCAACCTCTCCCGCCTCGAGGGCTACCGCACTGGCGGCACCATCCACATCATCGTTAATAACCAGATCGCCTTTACCACAATCCCCGAAGACTCTCGCTCCACTCGCTACTGCACCGCCCCAGGAAAATCCCTCGGCCTCCCCATCTTCCACATCAATGGGGACGATCCTCTTGCCGCCGCTTCCGTCATTCAACTAGCACTCGAATTCCGCCAGCGCTTTCATGAGGATATTATCCTCGATCTCGTCGGCTACCGCCGCCACGGCCACAACGAAGGAGATGAACCCAGCTTTACCCAACCCACCCTCTACTCCGAAATCGATGCCCACCCCCCGGTCAGTCGCTTACTCTCTCGCAAACTCCTCGACGCGGGCATCATCACCGAAGAAGAAATCCAAAAAATCCGCTCCCAAATTAACACCGTCTCCGAAGAAGCCCTTCACGAATCCCGCGCCGCTGTCGCCAACTTTAAACCCCAGCTCCATCCCCCACCCAGCTGCCCTGCCCTTCTCCAAGAAGTCCCCACCGGCGTCCCCGCCCCTCGTCTCGCCCAACTCGGCACTTCCATTTCTAACATCCCCGCTGATTTTCAGATCAATACCAAGATCCGCAAACTCCTCGATACTCGACTCGCTATGGCTTCAGGAAAAGTCCCCCTCGATTGGGGTTGCGCCGAACACTTAGCTTTCGCCTCTCTGCTCACCTCTGGTGTCCCAATTCGCCTCTCAGGCCAAGACAGCCGCCGCGGCACCTTCAGCCATCGCCACTCCTCCGTCTACGACCTTCGCACCCGTGCCCGCTATATTCCTCTCAAAAACCTCGCGAAAAATCAGGCTTCTTTCTGCGTCTACAATAGCCCCCTCTCCGAAGCCGCCGTTCTCGGCTTCGATTACGGCTACTCCCTCGACTGCCCAGATATGCTCGTCCTTTGGGAAGCTCAGTTCGGCGATTTCGCCAACGGCGCCCAAACCCAGATCGATCAGTACATCAGCTCCTCCGAATCGAAATGGGGCACCACCTCCCGCCTGACTCTCCTCCTCCCCCACGGCTACCACGGCCAAGGACCCGAACACTCCAGCGCCCGTCTCGAACGATTTCTTCAGCTCTGCGCCGAAGACAATATGGCCGTTACCTACCCCACCACTCCCGCCAACTACTTCCACCTGCTCCGACGTCAAGCCCTTCGCAAAATCATCAAACCTCTCATCGTCATGACCCCCAAAGGCCTTCTCCGCGACGCCCGTGCTACCAGCCCACTCACCGACCTCACCCGCGGCGCCTTCCAAGAAATTCTCCCCGACCCAACCCAACCCAAAAACGCCTCACGCGTTATTCTCTGCTCAGGAAAAATCTTTTACGACCTAGCCGACTATCGCGAAAAAAATAAAATCCGCGATACCGCCATCCTTCGCCTCGAACAGATCTATCCCCTCCACGAAAAGAAACTCCTCGCCCTCCTCGCTGCCCAATCCCCCAACGCCGAACTCGTCTGGTGCCAAGAAGAGTCGGAAAATATGGGAGCCTGGTCCCACCTCGCTCTCCGCCTGCAAAACCTTACCAAACGCACTGTCCGCTACGCAGGTCGTGCCGCCTCCTCCTCGCCCGCCACCGGCTCCCTCGCCATCCACCTCCTCGAACAAGACCAACTCGTCCGCCAAGCCTTCCAATCCGCCACCCCAACCCCCACCCTCAAGAAAATTTCTCCCACCGTCCAAAAGAAATTAAAAAATAAGACTGGAAAAAAATAACTATGAGCACCTCCACTTCCCTCATTCCCATCCGCATTCCCTCCGTCGGAGAGTCCATCACCTCAGGTACTCTCGGCACCTGGAAACGGAAAAATGGCGAATCTGTCGCTTCCGGCGATCCCCTTTTCGAAATCGAAACCGATAAAGTCACTTCGGAAGTCTTCGCCGAAACCGATGGCACCCTCGAAATCCTCGTTCCCGAAGGCACCGAAGTGAAAGTCGGCCAAACCGTCGGTCACCTCCACCCGGGCAAACTCCCCGCTCGTAAAACTACCCCACCCCCCACTCCCGAAAAGGAACCCACTCCCACTAAACTATCCCCCGCCCGCGTAATCACCCCCACCCCCAGCCCAACCTCTTCCCTGATTCATACCGAGGCGGATACCGCTGTGCCCTCCCACTCCTCTCCACGCTCCGACCGAGAGACCCGCAAAAAGATGTCCCCCCTCCGCCGCAAAATCGCCGACCGACTCGTCAGTGCCCAACACACCGCCGCCATCCTCACCACCTTCAACGAAGCCGACCTCTCCAATCTCATCGCCCTGCGCACCGAAGTCCAATCCACCTTCCAAAGCC
>CAMCDO010000016.1 GCA_945873585.1 Verrucomicrobia subdivision 6 bacterium
TCCGTTTGGGGAACTTCAGGAGTGGAGTAGAGGGACCAGTCAAAATCCATAAAATGGCTCGATTACCTTTCTGGTTTGATGTTGCGAGTGCGGAGGGGCGGGTCAAGATTCTCAGTGATGGGCATACAACTTTCTTGGGAGAAACTTCCCGCTTGGCGGGAGGAGGCAAAGAAGCGAGGGGTCAAGGTTGTGGCCACGAATGGATGCTTTGACCTTTTGCACGTGGGGCACGTCCGTTTTTTGCAGGAAGCGCGAGCACAAGGGGATCTGCTGGTGGTGGGGGTCAATGGGGACAGCAGTGTGCGAGAGTTGAAGGGAGAGGGGAGGCCAGTCAATCCTGAAGGGGACCGAGCAGAAGTGGTGGCAGGACTTGCGGGGGTGGATGCAGTGTTAATCTTTTCCGAGAAGCGAGCGACTCGTTTCTTGGATGCTGTGAGGCCCGATATTTATGTGAAAGGTGGGGATTACCAAGCGGAGCAGTTGGATCAAGATGAACTGGCGGCGGTGAAAAAAGGGGGGGGCATAGTGAAGGTGCTACCGTTGATTCCTGGGCGTTCGACCACCGCCGTGCTGCAGAAGTTGAAGAAGTGAGAGGGTTGAGATTGGGGGTTTTGGGGTCAGGGCAAGGGAGTAATTTTGTTGCGTTGGCTAGGGCGATCGAGCGGGACAAGATTCCTGCTGAAATTGTTATGGTGGGGAGTGATCGGGCGGAGGCGAAAATACTCGAGCATGCGAAGAAGCTGAATCTGCCGAGGGTAGTTTGTCGAAAGAGTAACTTTCGCACGAAGTTAGAGCCAGAAATTGAGGAGGAGTTGGCCTTGGCGTTGGAAAAGGCGAGGGTGGATTTGCTGGTTTTGGCGGGATATATGCGGGTGGTGAAGGATCCGCTTTTGCGCAAATTTGAAGGGAGGATGATTAATATCCATCCCTCCCTACTTCCTGCTTTTCCTGGACTACGGGCTTGGGAGCAGGCGCGGTTGGCGGGTGTAAAAGAGGCGGGGTGCACGGTGCACTGGGTTAATGCGCAGGTGGATGAAGGAGAGATTTTGCGGCAGGAAACGGTACCAGTCTTGGCGGGGGATAGTGCGGAGTCGTTGCATGGGCGAATCCAAGAGGCGGAGCATCGGTGTCTTCCTCAAGTGGTGCGAGGGTTGGCGGAGGGAAAGATTCCCTGGGCAGAGGACCCGAGGAAGTAGACGCTGCCGGCCCTGGATTCGAACCAGGAACAGCCAGATCCAAAGTCTGGTGTGCTACCATTGCACCAGCCGGCAAACAGAGAAAGAGTAGTCGATCTTTTAAAATAATTCGAGCAGACATTTGGATAGAGATAGATCTGGCGAGTTTTGCGCCGTGATCAAGCGAGGGCAGATGGATCTGAAAATACGAGAGAACGCGAGATTAGGCAGTTAAGGGGGGTAAACCGGCTTGAGCGCGGATCGGATTGAGGGCGAGGTTACCGAGGCGGATGGCTTCCTCGGTGGTGGTGGCGCGAATGGTTAAGTGACCCATTTTCCGGCCAGGTCGGGCGACTGATTTTCCGTAGAGATGAAGGACAGTCCCAGGAAGAGCGAAAAGGGGAGACCAATCGGGCTCCCCTTGGACCCAAAGATCCCCGAGAAGATTGAACATGACCGCGGGACAGAGGGGTGTGACGAGGCCGAGGGGCAAGCCACAGACGGCTCGGATCTGCTGTTCGAACTGGCTGGTATGGCAGGCCTCGGCGGTAAGGTGGCCTGAGTTGTGCACGCGGGGAGCGAGTTCGTTAACGAGAAGTTTGCCGTCGGCGAGTTCGAATAGTTCAACGCCAAGCAAGCCGACCAGTTGGAGCTGGTCGGCGATAGCGGAGGCGAGAGAGAGGGCGGCGGCAGCGGTTGTGGCGGAAGTGCGAGCGGGGAAGACGGTGCGTTCCAAAACACCTCCCTGGTGGCGGTTCTCGAAAGGTGGGAATGGCACGGAAAGACCGGTGGCTTGGCGGGCAACGAGGACCGATAGTTCGCGGACAAAAGGAACGTGCTCTTCGAGAACAGCCCGGGGAACATTGATTTGGGACCAGGCTTGTTGAGGGTTGGCGGAGGGGTCGAGGGGAAGTTGTCCTTTGCCGTCATAGCCGAAGGCGGAGGATTTGAGACGGGTTTTGCCAGGGAATCGGGTGAGGGCCGAAGCGAGTTCGCTGGCGGAGGCGATAATTTCAAAGCGAGGACTGGGGAAGTTATATTTCTTAAGAAATTCGCGTTCCCGTTCGCGGTGTTGGCAGAGGTGAAGGACTTCGGGGTGAGGAAAAACCGGTCGGATCGAAGCGATTTGGCGAAGAGATTCGACAGGAATATTTTCGAATTCGTAGGTAACGACGTCGCTGGCTTCGGCTAGGCGGCGGAGAGCTTTGGAATCGTCGAATGGAGCGGTCAGGGCGACATCGGCGACGGGGGCAGCGGGGCAAGCGAGTTCAGGGTCGAGAACGGCGATGCGGTAACCTAAGCGGCGAGCGGTGAGGGCGAGCATGCGCCCGAGTTGGCCCCCTCCGACGATGCCGATGGTTTTGCCTGGAGGAATCACGGGAAGTGTTGAAGAAGTGCGATGGCGAAGCGAGCGGCGGCGATGGCCCCTTTTTTTCCGATGGGGAAAGTAGCGACAGGGATGCCAGCTGGCATTTGGGCGATAGAAAGGAGGGAGTCGAGTCCGCGGAGGGCTTTGCCAGCGACGGGAATTCCGAGGACGGGGAGAGGAGTAAGGGATGCGACCATACCAGGGAGATGGGCAGCGCCGCCAGCGCCTGTGAGGATCATTCGTAGGCCACGTTTTTCAGCGGAACGTGCGTAGGTGAAAAGACGCTGGGGAGTTCGATGGGCGCTGACTACGCGGACTTCGGTGGGGATGCCGGCTCGGCGGAGAAGGGTTTGGGCGGGCCGGAGAGTGGGCCAGTCGGAGCGACTGCCCATAAGGATGGCGACGAGTGGTTTCTTACCTTTCAAGATCGGATAGCCTAAAAAGAATTGGGCTGAAATAGAAGCAGTTTGGGATGGTCGTACCCTATTTTGTGGGAGGAGGAGAGGAGCTAGCCATGGCATGGCCTGCGATCCATCCGGTGGTCCAAGCAGATTGAAAGTTAAAGCCACCAGTGAGGCCATCGATATCAAGGGCTTCCCCTGCGAAATAAAGGCCAGGAACAAGGCGACTTTCCATTGTTTTGAAATCAACTTCTTTGAGGGGAATTCCTCCACTGGTAACGAACTCCTCCTTATTCATGCTTTTCCCGGTGACGAGGAGTTGGGTAGAGGTGAGGATCTGCGCGATCTGAAGGGCGGTTTCGCGGTTTAATTTGGACCAGCGGTGTTCTTCGGTAATGCCAGCGCGGAGGAGGAGTTGTTCCCATAGTCGCAGGGGGAGAGGATTCCAGCGTGAGCGCAGGACCATTTGGGCTCCGATGGTTTCGCGACGAATTTGGATTTCGCGCAGGATATCTGCAGAAGAAGATGCGGGGAGCCAGTTGAGATGGAGAGGAAAATGATAATTCAGTTCGTGGAGGGGTCGGGCTCCCCAAGAGGAGAGGCGAAGGATGGCCGGCCCACTCAGTCCTGAGTGGGTAAAGAGGAGGGGGCCACATTCTTTGAGATCGGTGTGAGGAACTGAGACTTCGACCGATTCGACGGAAACGCCTGGTAATTCTCGGAGCCAAGGAGCGTCGACGTGGAAGGTGAAGAGGGAGGGGACGGGAGGAGTGAGGGTGTGGCCGAGGCTTGAGGGGGGATGAGACTCGGGCCGACATCCACCGGCGGCCCAAAGAAAGCGATCGCACTCCATGAGTGAGCCGTTAGTGAGTTGCAAGATGAAGCCACCAGCAGGGGTATTTTTTATCGTGGCAACCCCAGTTCCGGTAAGAATTTTGACTCCAGCTTGACGAGCAGCGGTGGTTAGACAGTCGATGATGGTTTGGGAGGAGTCGGTGATGGGGAATACTCGTCCGTCGTGTTCGGTTTTAAGGAAGACATTGCGTGATTGAAACCAGTCGATGGTTTCGGTGGGACCGAAGCGGGTGAGGGGTCCGATGAGAGTGCGGCCGCCACGGGGGTAGCGGGTGGCGAGTTCCCGTGGTTCGAAGCAGGCGTGGGTTACGTTGCAACGTCCCCCGCCTGAGATCCCGACTTTGGCAAGCAGATGGGTTCCTTTTTCGAGAAGGACGACTTGGGCATTGGGATTGGCCTCGGCGGCGGTAATGGCGGCAAAAAAACCTGAGGCACCGCCACCCGCGATAAGAATGCGCGGTGCGTTCATGGGTTTTCGAGGGCCCAATCCACGGCCTGAGGCAGGGAGTGGGATCCATCGCCACCGAGATTGGTATCAATGGTCTCGAGTCGGCGAATGAGATCGAGAACATCTTTGCGATCCATCGGACCGCCAGCGGCTTGGCAGAAGTGGGTGCGGCAACCGAAGGGACGCGACTCATAGATGAGGCACTTTTGGGTCTTGGGTTGGAGAAAGGGGCAGGAACCGTCGGTGGGCTTGGGCAGCGTTTTCCGACCTGAGGCCCGAAAACCATGAGCGGCGAGGAGGGCCTCGCCGCGGGTGAGGTGGGGGGTGCGTCCAGTAAGTTTAAATTGGCAGCATTCGGTACGGCGAAGGCAGTCACGCTGGACGGGACGTTGGGCGAGGTCGGCGTAGATGGCGCGGACGGCATCGAGGGTGGCTTTCAAGTTGCTTAAATCTAGCCAAAAAAGATCAATTGGAAAAGGTGGGCTTTGACGTCCTCACATTTCCGAGAATGACGGAATGTTATCTAGGCAATGAGGTCATTTCATGGCTGGAGAAAATGCGTTTGATCTGGCAAAAGAGTGAATGAAGATAGCGGTCATCGGATCAGGGATTAGTGGATTGGTATGTGCTAAGCACCTTGTCGCAGGTGGGCAAGAGGTCACCGTATTGGAAAAGTCGCGCAGTCTTGGGGGTCGCTGTGCTACTCGGAAATTCGGAGAGCATATCGTGGATACGGGCGCACAGTATTTTACCTTGCGAGACCCCATTCTTCGAAAAGAGATAGAGAAAGTTGCGGGTGCTCAGTTAAAGACAATTTCCCTTCCTATTTTGATCAATGGGAAAATGGGAGAGGTCTATCGGGAGGGTGAAGAAAGATTTTATATCGGTAGCGGCAATAATCGCTTAGGCGCGATGCTGGCCGATGGATTGGAGATACGAAAGGAGGTAGAGGTTGGGGCGGTGACCCTGGTTGGCAAGGAGTGGGAGGTGGCGGGGGATAGGTATGATGTGGTGGTAAGTTCCGCTCCTTGGCCGCAAAGCGCAAAGATACTGGGTGGGTCTCAGGATGATGTTGGGTATGAGCCTAATTTAACGGCGCTACTGGAGTATAGTGGTGGGTGGAGTGGCGCGGTCTACGCTCAGATTGATCCGAGCGGTGAGGAGCCGTTGAGCTGGGTAGCGTGTGAAAATGCTAAGGTGGGGCGGGTGGCGGATGGGAGTACGGTTTATGTGATTCAGGCTTCAGCGAAGTACAGCCGAGAGAATCTTGAGAAAAAACCTGAAGATTGGGTGGCAGATCTGCAGTCGCGTTTCGAAAAAGCTTACGGGGTGGATACCACGAGGCGGGGTCGGGTGATGAACCACCGCTGGCGATACGCGAGGCGCGAGAAAGCTACGGGTTATCCTGTGGACTTGTCTAAGGGAATTTATCTTTGTGGGGACTCCCAGGTGGACTCTCGATTGGAGTCGGTCTGGCGCAGCGGCAAGGAGACAGCAGAAAAGATACTCGGATCTAAAGCTTGATCATGACGTGACGAGGAACGGTGTAGTCCTCGAGTGCGAGGACGGAGAGATCTTTGCCGTAGCCAGAACGTTTGAGTCCGCCGTGGGGCATTTCGTTGACCAGCATGAAGTGGGTGTTGATCCAGGTGCATCCGTAGCGGAGGGCAGATGCGACTTTCATGCCCTTGGCTAGATCAGAGGTCCAGACAGAGGAGGAGAGACCGTACTCTGAGTCGTTGGCCCAGCGGATTGCCTCGTCGGGTGTTTTAAACTTGGTCACGGATACGACGGGACCGAAGACCTCCTGTTGAACAATCTCGTCCTCATGATGAGCTCCAGAAAGAACTGTGGGCTCAAAATAGAATCCTTTTCCAGTGACTGAGGACCCTCCGGTCACTTTCCTGATGTGTTGGGTGCCTGTGGCGCGGGAGACATAGCCGAGAACACGATCGCGATGGGTGGCGGAGATTAAGGGACCGAGTTCATTGTTCTCATCCTTAGGATTGTTGTAGCGAAGGGAAGCCACCGCTTTGCCGAGTTCGCTAACAAGGTCATCGTGAATCTTGGGGCCTGCGTAGATGCGACAGGCGGCGGTGCAGTCTTGGCCTGCATTGTAAAAGCCGAACTTTCGGACGGCGGCGACGAGTTCGGTAAGATCGGCATCGTCGAAAACAATTACGGGAGCTTTGCCACCAAGTTCGAGGTGAGTTCGTTTAATATTGGAGGCAGCAGCCGCGAGGACATGAGTGCCGGTCGAGATGCTGCCCGTGAGAGAAACCATTCGTACGAGGGGATGGGTGATGAGGGCTTGGCCCGTGGTGGGACCGCGCCCCGTGACGATGTTCGTTACGCCGGGAGGGAGGATTTCGGCTAAGAAGCGACCGAGATAAAGGGCGGTGAGAGGAGTGATTTCCGAGGCTTTGAGGACAATGGTATTTCCCGCCGCGAGGGCAGGAGCGAGTTTCCAGGCGGCCATCATCAGTGGGTAGTTCCATGGAACAATCGAGCCGACGACTCCCACTGGATCACGACGGAGCATGGAAGTGTGCCCTGCCATGTATTCTCCGGCGGAGGGGCCGGTGGTGCAGCGGGCGGCTCCAGCAAAGAATCGAAAGCAGTCGCTGGCGGCGGGAATTTCATCGGCGAGGAAAAGGTGGCGAGGTTTGCCGCAGTTGCGGCATTCGAGATCGGAGTAGCGCTCTGCGTCGGCGTCGATTTTGTCGGCAATCTTGAGAAGTAAGTTGGCGCGTTCCCCTGGGGTGGTACGGCTCCACGTGAGGAATGCTTTTTCGGCAGCGTGGACAGCCTGATCGATCTGTTTAGGCGTAGCTTCTGGAATTTTGGCTACGAGTTCACCCGTGCGTGGATTAAGGACGGGATGAGACTCGCCCTCGCCCGAAACGAGTTTTCCGCCAATGAGGAGGAGGGTTTCCAAGGAGGTGGTTTTGGGCACGGAACAATCTTAAGGCAGAAGGGGCGAAGTTGCCAACTGGAGCAGCGAGCCGGAGACGGGGGTTGAACCCGTGACCCTCTGTTTACGAAACAGATGCTCTACCACTGAGCTACTCCGGCGAAAGAGATAGCTTAGGCTGAAAATGGGTTAGGTGACAAACACAGGTAAGTTGGTTGGATGCCAAAGAAAATACGAGAGGTGCCCAAAAGGGGGTGTTTGGCAAAGTAACGAATGCAGAGAGTTGGAAAAGGGTAGCTTTTCGGGCATACTCCATCCCTTATGCACATCGGGCACCCTGTCTATCTCGATTGTAATGCGACCACTCCACTGGAGCCAGCGGTGGGGGCGTTGATTCGTCGCTACTTTGAAGAGGAGTACGGCAATGAAGGGAGTCGGACCCATGGCTACGGAGCGCGTGCCAAAGAAGCAGTGGAAAAGGCACGAGAGCAGATCGCGGACCTGTTGGCAGCAAAGCCGGACGAGGTGATTTTTACGAGTGGAGCAACGGAAAGTAATAACCTAGCGATTCTCGGATTGGCAAATTGGGGCAGGCGTCATGGAAAAACCCATATCGTCAGTACTCACCTCGAGCACAAGGCGGTTCTGGAGCCGATCGATGTTTTAGCCAAAGATGGGTTTGAGGTGGATCTGGTCGCCCCTGATAAGAATGGTCGGGTGGATGCGGCTAAGATTGTTGCATTACTCCGCCCCACTACTCTTCTGGTTTCATTGATGCATGCCAATAATGAGACAGGGGTGATTCAGCCAATCGAAGAGGTGGCTAAAGCCTTGGCGCATCATCCTGCTTATTTTCATGTGGATGCGGCCCAGACCTTCGGAAAACTGATCGAGCCTTTGCAAAATCATCGGATCGATCTGCTGAGCGCTAGTGGGCATAAAATTTACGGACCGAAAGGGGTCGGGGTGTTGCTGGTGCGGCATCGCGGAAAGCAGAAAGTTCCGTTGGCACCGTTAGTGCACGGGGGTGGCCAAGAGCATGGGCTGCGGCCAGGAACGCTGCCGGTACCCTTAATTGCAGGGCTTGGTCTCGCGGCGGAAATAGGGGCGAAAGATCATGAGACGCGGGAGGCGAAGTGCCGTGCCTTTCGGGAGAGATTTCTCCGTGCGATCGAGCCTCTACATCCAAAGATTCACGGTGATGAGGGGCAGGTCCTCGCGCATACGGTGAATCTTTCCTTTCCAGGAATAAGTGCGGAGGAGGGGATGGTGAAGATAAGGGATCTGGTGGCAGTTTCCAATGGTTCGGCCTGCACTTCCTCCAGCTACCAACCGAGTCATGTGCTGAAATCAATGAGATTAGCCAAGGATGAAATTATTGGAGCGATGCGCTTTTCGTGGTGTCATCTGACCCCAGACCCTGATTGGGCGGCGGTGGTGGCGAAACTTCGCTAAAAAAAGCAGATCCCTTTTTAGGCCTCGGTGGGGATACCGACCTCCATGCCAAGATTGCGAGCAAGGCGGATAGCGTCGGCGGGTAGGTGAGGACGATGGCCCTTAATCTCCTGCAGATCGGTCAGGTTCATTCGATTGCGGAGGAGACCGACCATGGAACCGTGCTCTCCTTGATTCAGGGCGAGCACGGCAAATTCGCCCATGCGGGTAGCGAGAAAGCGATCGGAAAAAGTTGGAGGAGATCCCCTTTGTAAATGGCCGAGAACGGTTAGACGGACTTCTTGTTGTAATTTATCTTTTCCTGCGACAAGGAGGCGTTCCATAAAATTTTGCCCTGTGCAGGCGCCTTCGGCAACCACGACAACACTGTTGTTATGGCGACGGAGGCGACGGCGAGTGAGATTCTCAATGATTAAATCCATATCGTAGCGGAATTCAGGGATGACGGCGATTTGGGAGCCTGAGGCGATGGCGCTCATCAGGGCAAGGTAGCCCTGTTTGCGACCCATGACCTCGACGACAAAGCAGCGGTTATGAGAAGCGGCGGTGGCTTTAATCATGTCAATGAGATGGACGATGGTGTTGAGGCATGAATCGACGCCGATGGACATTTCGGTTCCCGAGAGGTCGTTGTCGATTGAGCAGGGAATTCCAAGAACCCGAAAGCCATGTTTAGAGAGAGCGGCGGCCCCTGCCAAGGAGCCGTCCCCGCCTAGAATGAGGAGGGCTTGAATATTTTCTTTCTTAAGAATCTCGATAGCTTCGAGTTGTGATTGCTCCTCGAGGAATTTGAGGCAACGGCTGGTGGAAAGAATGGTGCCAGCATCCCTGATCCGACCACTGACTTCGATTACGCCAAGTGGCATAAATTCACGGTCGAATATACCTTGGTAGCCGTTTTGAATTCCGACAACTTCGATGCCAAGATTGATGGCGGTACGGGTGACGGAGCGAATCGCTGGATTCATTCCAGGGGAATCGCCTCCAGAGGTGATGATGCCAATGCGCTTTAGCATAACGGTTGGATCGTGACGAAATGGTAAGAAAAAGCGAGGTTAGATTCCTGTCGGGAGGGTTGAAGGAACGGAGTTTTCAAAACCCAAAGGAAACGGGTAGGGTTTGAGGATGGCCATTGTACCCACGGCGCAAGCTGTAACCCCTTTAACCAACCTTCGGGTGCGGGAGGTGCGACCTCTCATTTCCCCTGCAAGGCTTCGGCAAGAGATTCCCTTAGGAGTGCAAGCGGAGAAAACCGTCCGCCAATCGAGGGAAGAGGTGGAGGCGGTGCTGGAGGGAAAAGATTCGCGGGTTTTGATTATTTTAGGCCCGTGCTCCATCCATGAGAGGGATGCGGCTTTGGAATATGCGGGGCAGATTGCGCGGATGCGGCAGGAACTGGGGGATAAGCTTTTGCTGGTCATGCGGGTTTATTTTGAGAAGCCGAGAACGACGGTGGGTTGGAAGGGTCTGATCAATGACCCTCACTTGGATGGCAGTTTAGACTTGGAGGGAGGGCTGAAGGCGGGTCGCAAGCTGTTGGCGGAGATTAACGAGATGGGAGTGCCTGCGGGAACTGAGTTTCTGGATCCGATAGTGCCGCAGTATCTGGCGGATCTGGTGAGTTGGGCCGCAATTGGGGCGAGGACAACGGAGAGTCAGACTCATCGGGAAATGGCCAGTGGACTCTCCATGCCTGTGGGATTTAAAAACGGGACGGACGGGAGTCTGCAAGTAGCGGTGGATGCGATGCTCTCGGCGAAGGCAGCCCATGCTTTTGTGGGGATCGATGCACAGGGAGCGACCAGCGTGATTCGGACAACTGGAAACCATTCGACCCATCTTGTTTTGCGCGGGGGGAGGGATCGGACCAATTTCGATCCTGCGAGTTTGACTTCGGCACGAGACTCCTTGAGGAAGCATGGGTTGCCTGAGCGGGTGATGGTAGATTGTAGTCATGCCAATTCTGGAAAGGAGCCGACCCAGCAGGAGACGGCTTGGAAAAGTGTGATCGAGCAAAAGAAGTCGGGCACGCCAGGGATTTTGGGGTTGATGCTGGAGAGCCATCTTCAGGAAGGACGGCAGAATATTCCTGCCAATGGTTTGGTAGGCTTGCAGTACGGAGTCTCAGTCACGGACGCCTGCATGGGTTGGAAGCAGACTGAGTCCTTATTGCGTTGGGCGGCAAAGTAAGGGTGCGGGTTGGGATTGGCCGAGAGGCAATTTACGTTTAAAATCTTCCCTTGAAGACGAGTCCTCAGAAGCTGTCAGATTCGGTGCGGGCAGGTTATGCCCAGCACGTGGTGTCTTCGTATAAGCGGTCGGCCATGGCGCCCGTTCTAGTGAGGGGGAAGGGCGCGAGGGTGTGGGATGCAGATGGGAACGAATATTTGGACTTTGGTAGTGGGATTGCGGTGAACTGCTTGGGCCACGCTCATCCGCGGTTAGCGGCGGTGATGAAAAAGCAGGGGGAGGAGTTGGTGCATGTTTCGAATCTTTTCTTCCACCCCAAGCAGGCAGAGCTGGCCGAAGCCTTAGTCCAGAGGACAGGTCCTGGAAAAATCTTTTTCTGTAATAGTGGGGCGGAGGCGAATGAGGCGATGATCAAGGCGGTACGAAAGGCTGGGGCGCAGGAGGGTAGATATGAGGTGATCACCACGATAAACTCTTTTCACGGACGGACCTTGGGAATGATTGCGGCTTCTGGCCAAGAGCGGTTGAGGGAAGGTTTTGGGCCTGTCCTACCTGGTTTTGTTTATGTGCCGTACAATGACTTAGCGGCGGTGGAGAGAGCAATTGGAGTAAAAACGGTGGCGGTAATGATCGAGGGCATTCAGGGCGAGGGAGGGATTCTCCCTGCGCAGGCGGAGTATTTGTTGGGTTTGCAGAAGCTGACAAAGGAGAAGGGTATTTATCTTTTAATGGATTCGGTGCAGTGCGGCCATTATCGGACGGGTCGGTTCCAGAGTTATCAGCGGATTTTGGAGGAGGCGGGGGTGAAGGTAGCTTTCCTGCCCGATGCTGTTTCCATGGCGAAAAGCCTTGGGGGTGGTTTTCCGATTGGGGCGGTTTGGTTTGGTAGTCGACTGGCGGAGGTGCTCACTCCGGGAACACACGCGACAACTTACGGGGGAGGCGCCTTGGCTTGTGCGGTAGCGCTGGAGATTCTGAACATTATTGAAGAGGAAAAGTTGGATAAAAACATTGAAGAGAGGGGGGAGGAGTTGAAAAAGGGTTTAGGAAAACTTTCTGGAAAAGGTTGGGTTGGAGAGGTTCGGGGATTTGGTGGAATGGTGGGGGTGACGGTCAAGGGAAGGACGCATGGCGAGGTTGCGGAGGCGTTGTCTGGGAAAGGGTTATTGGTGGTGCCCGCGGGTTCGGATGTTTTGCGGTTCCTTGCGCCTTATTCTGTGACAAAAGAAGAGGTGCAAGAGGCGCTAAAAAAAGTGGAGGAGACCCTATGAAACATCTGTTGAAGTTGGAGGGAATGAAAGAGGCGGAGGCTCGGATTATTTTGAGCCTTGCCCAGGCTGCGAAGAAAAACAGGGGAAAGAAATGCTCTGCGAATGAGGCCTTGGCTGGACAAATCTGGGCGTTGATTTTTACTAAGGCGTCGACTCGGACGCGGGTATCTTTTGAAGTGGCCATTCGGGAGATGGGCGGGGTGCCGACTTTTCTAAGTGCGGCGGAGATTCAGTTGGGGCGGGGGGAGTTGGTGCGGGATACTGCGCGGGTAATGGGTCGGATGGTGCATGGTGCGGTGATTCGTACCTTTGCGCAGGCAGACGTGGTGGAGTTTGCGGAGTTTGCCAAGATTCCAACGATCAATGCTCTGACGGATGATGAGCATCCGTGTCAGATTCTAAGTGATATCTTTACGATTGAAGAGAAGCGGGGTGCGATTCGGGGTAAGAAAATTGCTTTTATCGGTGATGCGGCCTGCAACGTGCCGCGGTCTCTGGTCGAGGCGGCGAAGATCTTTGGTTTTTCCTTAGCTTGTGGAGCTCCGAAGGAGTTCCGGCCTGCAAAAACGGGCGATGGGGTATCGTGGACAGAGGATCCTGAAGAAGCGGCTTCAGGAGCAGATGTGCTCTATACGGATGTGTGGGTTTCGATGGGCAAAGAGGCAGAGGCAGAAATGCGGGAAAAGGTTTTCGCTCCGTATCAGATTAATCAGAAGTTGGTAGCCAAGGCCAAGAAAGATGCATTGGTGTTGCACTGCCTGCCCGCCTATCGAGGGAAGGAGATTAGCGCGGAACTATTGGAGCAGCGGGCGCAGGATATTTTCGATCAGGCAGAAAACCGGCTCCATACCCAGAAGGGAATCTTGGAGTGGATCACTGCTAAATAGTTTCCTGTTAGTGACTTAACGCATGTTTCATCGAGGCTCGACCCTCTAAATATTCGATGTAGGATTCTGGGTATGAGCACAACTTCCACCGCCCCAGTTCCTAAAAAGGTAAACTTGCGTACTCCTGAGGTGATGCAGGCGGTACAGGCGGAAGTGGAAAAGCATTATCGCAGTTTGGCGGTGGAGTATGTTCGGGCGACGGGGCGAGATTTGGTGGCGGGGGAGATGACGGTGGTTTTGGCAAAGGCGTTTGGTTTTTGCTATGGGGTAGAGCGGGCAATTGATCTGGCCTATGCCGCGGCAAAAGTTTTTAAAGACAAACGGATTTTCTTGTTGGGCGAGATTATTCATAACCCTGAGGTGAACGAGCAGTTACGAGAGATGAAGATTATGTCTCTGAAGCGTCATCCTGTGGGGTATGACCTGACAGGTTTGACGGCAGAGGATGTTGTGATTGTACCTGCCTTTGGGGCGGAAGTGGCGGTGATGGATCAGTTGAAAGCGATTGGATGTCAGACGGTGGACACGACTTGCGGGGACGTGATGAGCGTCTGGAAGCGGGTTCGCCAGTACAACAAGGAGCGGGTGACTTCAATTATTCACGGAAAATCATCTCACGAGGAGACGATGGCGACGAGTTCGAGAGCTCTGAGCACTGACGGGATGGGTCACTACTTGGTGGTCTATAATTTAGAGGAGACCGACTATGTCTGTGAATATATCCGGAAAGGTGGCGATAGGGCGGAGTTCTTGAAGAAGTTTGAGGGAGCCCACTCTCCAGGATTTGATCCAGAAAAGCATTTACAGGCGGTTGGCGTGGCCAATCAGACGACGATGATGCGTGGCGAGACTGAGGAGGTGCAAAGAAGGTTGAAGAAGGCGATTGAGGATCGGTATGGGGAGAAAAAGACGGGCGAACATTTTAGATTTTTTGACACGATTTGCGGTGCGACCCAAGAGCGGCAAGACGCTCTGCGGGATCTGCTGGTGGTGCCACCCGATCTGCTGCTGGTGGTGGGTGGGTACAATAGCAGTAACACCACTCATTTGGCGGAGATGGGTGAGGCAAAGTTGCCAACTTACTTCATTCGCAATAGTTCACGAATGATATCGACCGATGAGATCGAGCACTACGACCAGCACGCTCAAAAAGAGAAGAGAACGATGAATTGGCTGCCCAAGGGGAAAGTGAAGATCGGAGTGACGGCGGGGGCCTCCTGCCCAAACAACGTGATCGAGGAGACAATTGCGAAGTTGTTTCAGTTTCGTGGGGTGGACGTAAAGTCGCTCATCCCAGAAACGACCGCTTAATTCTTTTTCTCTAAGGCGACGGCAAGTTTTCCAACCAGCCCGCCAAAACTCCCATTGGTAAAGACGGCGATAACATCGCCCGATTTTAATCGGGGAAGGATGTCTTTGAGAATTTCTTCTGGGCCAGGAAGGTAAAAGGATTCGCGACCTGCTTTTCGAATGTCGTCGGCAATTTTCTTTGGATCGAGGCGCATCTGGGGATCGATCTGCTCTTTGCGGGCGATTTCGGTGATGTAGACGCCATCGGCAGCCGAGAGAGATTGGGCGAGTTCGTTTTGGAAAATACCGCGACGGGTGGTGTTGGATCGTGGTTCGAAGAGGGCCCAGAGGCGACGCCCTGGATATTTAGCTCGGAGGGCAGCGATGGATTCTCGTAGGGCGGAGGGGTGATGACCAAAATCATCTACGAGGGTAATTCCGTTAGCTTCTGCGCGGACTTCTAATCGGCGGCGGACACCGCGAAATGTAGGAAGAATGGCCGCTAGCTTATCGAGAGGGAGTCCGAGGGTGTGAGCGGCACAGAGAGCCATGGAGGCGTTGTGAACATTGTGCCGACCTGCAAGTTGGAGGTGAAACTCGTGGCCGTGGAGCTTAAAGTGACTTCCACTGGCATCCGCTTTGAGAATTTGATAGCGGGCGGCGGCCTGTAGGCCTGAACCGACTTCCAGAATTTCGCAGGGGGCGTCTTGGGCGACGGCGAGGGCGTTGGGATCATCGGCATTGATTAAGGCGAGTCCGTTACGTGGTACTTGCTGAAGAAGCTGGCGAAATGATTTCTGAATGGCGGCGAGGTCGGGGTAGATGTCAGCGTGGTCGAATTCAACATTATTGAGAATGACGAGTTCGGGAAGGTAGTGGAGGAATTTGCTTCGTTTATCGGCGAAGGAGGTGTCGTACTCGTCTCCCTCGATAACCCAGAAGGAGCCAGTGCCGTGGTGGCATCCGCCAGGGAGGTCGAGGGGAACTCCGCCGATGACCCAGCTGGGATGGAGGTCTGCTTTTTCAAGAAGGAAAGCGAGCATGGTGGAGGTGGTGGTTTTGCCGTGAGTTCCTGAAACGACGAGATTGCGGGTTTTATAGAGGAACCAACCGCGGAGGAGTTCGGGGAGGGAGACAAAGGGGATGCGGTGGGAGAGGACGGCTTCGAGTTCGGGGTTCCCGCGGGAGAGGGCGTTGCCGACGATGGCGAGGTCGGGTTTAGGGGAAAGATTCTTCTCGGCGTATCCTTCGTGGAAGACGATACCCCGTTCGCGGAGGAAATCGGACATGGGCGGATAAACAGCCTGATCGGATCCGGTGACTTGAAGACCCAGTTCGCGGAACATTGCGGCGACGGTGCCCATGCCACTTCCAGCGATTCCAAGGAAGTGGAGGTGCTTAAGATGGGCTCGGTCTAGCATAGGGCAGACACATCGGATGGCGGAGAGAAGGGGTGGAGTCGAGGAAAAACCCTAGAAGCGAAGGATGATATCCGCTCCAGCGGAGGCTTTTTCCGGATTGATATTGGCCAACCGAGTAACCGGGGGAGCGGAGGGAGGGATTTGCGCGTCAGAAGGGACCAGGATTCGGGTGTGGGGTGCAAGGAGGGATTCCCAAGTACCAAGAGGTCCACCCATTTCTGGGTGGAGGAGAGCGGTGCCACCTTGGGTCAGAATAAGATCGATTTGGAGTCGACCGGTGGCGGTGAGTCCAGTGGCGAGGCGGAGGGCTTCTTCGGCCAGGCGACGTTTCCCGCCGGGTGCGGTTTGACAGAGGATGGCTACTTTCTTCATACGGGATCAAAAGATCGGGTCGGTGAGCAACGTTCGATGAGTTCAGCGAGGAGGCCAGGTCCACCTAAGACGACATCGAGTTGATTGCTTGAGGCAAATTGTTCGACGGCACGTGGGCAAGCAAAGAGGCGGAGACCGCGCGCCACGAGGTCAGGGAGTTGGGGGTGGAGGAGGGAGGTGGCGCCTTCGTGCAAAAAGTAGGCGGAAACTTTTTCATGAGACTCGAGCAAAGCCATTGTCTGCTTCAAGAAAAGGGCGGTGGCGGGATGGTCCGGTGGCGATGCGAGAAGATGAAGGTGATTCATCGGTAATCGAACGATGACAGGACAGAAGCGGGCAGGGCGGTAAATCTAGATTCCACCATGGCGAAGGATCGCCTCTTGGCAGAAACCGTCCAAAGCCGGGTTGTTTTAAACCAAGCCCGCGCGTTTGAGAGTGGCGTAGGCACCATTCTTGTCGATCGTCTTGAGGGCACGGGCGGTGAGACGCACTTGGATATGACGCCCGAGTTCAGGTACGAAAATGCTCTTGCGACGCAGATTAGGACGGAAGCGCCGAGGAGTATTAGCGGTGACGTGGGTTCCGATACCGCCTGATTTCTTGGACTTACCACTCCGAATGATTTTACGCCCGAGAGAGGGCACGGCACCGGTGATTTCGCAGCGGCGGCTCATTTGAGGAGGAGGGCATTGCGGGCCCTCTTGATGGCGGTATTGAGTTGGCGATGCAGGCTGGCGGGCATGCCCGTGATCTTACGGGGAAGAATCTTGCCTGTCTCGGTGATAAATTTGCGGAGAAGCTCCACATTACGAAAATCGATTGCCTCGCCATTGATATCAATCCGCTTCCGAGAAGTGGATCGATTCATCCGACGGGGTTTGCGGCCTTTTTTAATGATCATATTGAATTATTCCTTTGCTTTCGTTTTCTCTTCTTCGTCGGATTCTTCACCACTTTCCTCTTCGGATGATTCGACGCTATCCATGAAAGGCACGGCAGGTTCCCAGCGATTCTTACCTTTGTTTTCCTGTTCAAAGCGGGACTGACAATCGACGGTGAATCGAGCAAAGGGAATGGCTTCCAGTCGCGAAACTGGAATGGCTTGACCCGACATTTCGCATACTCCGTAGACGTGAGCTTGAATGCGTTTCATTGCTTGTTCGATCTCGTAGAGGGCATCTTGTTCTTGGCTGAGAAGACTGAGGGCAAAATCCTTTTCGTAGGCATCGCTACCTGCATCAGCTTGGTGCATGCCGAAAGCGGAACCACCGCCTTCGCCACGTTCTCGGAGGCTGTCTTTGGTTACACCTTGGACTTGATCGAGGATATGGTCACGGAGTTCGGCTAGTTTGATGGTCTGCCGCTCTAAAAAAGATGCGGAGAACTTGGGCGGACGGATGGGCTTAAGGTTCTCTTCTAAAGGACGGAGGAACTTAGCAGGAACTTTAATAGGGAAAGGGGGACCAGAGGGTCTTTTTGCCACAAGGGGAGGGGTGGCGGGTTTCTTGCTCTTACCCTTTGAAGAGGGACGCTTAGGAGCCTTCTTGCGAGAAGCCTTGGAGGACTTCTTCGAAGAGGATTTAGAGGCTTTTTTTGATTTAGACTTTGATGCCATGAAATTTCAAACCTAGCGTAATGGCAAGGGTTTGCCAACCGCAAAAGGGACGGATTTAGGGAGTTTCGAGATTGAGGTAGGTGGGGTGGGAAAGGCCTTGCTCGTAGGATTCGAGTAAGGTCATCCCCTCGGTAGCCTTCATTTTATCGAGTTTAATGGCTTCGTCGACTTGGGCTTTGATTAAGCGAGAGAGCTGAGAGGGTTCGTACTGAACATTGCCAAGAACCCGACCAATAGAGAACCCAGGAATGGTTTCTTCGATATAGAAGCCGTCCGGCTCATCCGCATCGAGGTAAATATGGGCCTCATTGACTGAACCAAAGAGATTGTGGAGATCTCCCATGACATCCTGGTAGGCGCCGAGCAGGAAAAAGCCGAGGAGGTAGGGGTCTTTTCCTAAATCGTGTAAAGGGAGGCTCGATCGAGTTCCGGTACCGTCGACGAAGTGGTCGATCTTACCGTCTGAATCACAGGTAATATCGACCAAGCGGCCTTGGTGGACGGGGGCTTCGTTGAGACGTTGGATTGGAACGATAGGAAAGAGTTGCTTGAGAGCCCAGTGGTCGATGAGAGATTGGAAAACGCTAAAATTGCAGAGGTACTGTTTGCCGAGCTGTTCCACCAGACTGCGGATTTCCTCGGGGGGCGGGCGACCGTTGGTGTAAAGGGAGGTGATGCGCTCAGCTAGGTGCCAGAACGAGTCTTCCACGCGGGCTTTGGTTGGAAGATCGAGCAAGCCAAGGTCGAAACGGGCGGCGGCCTCCTCTTTGACCGCCATGCCGTCATGGAGGGATTCCCGCCTATTCTTGCGGGTCAAGTTGACGACGAGATCGGAAAGTTGCCGAACAAATTCTGGATCTTGTTCCTTGGCGGGGACAAAAGCGCGTGGGGTTTTGTCGATCGTGCCGAAAACTTCTACAAGGAGGACGGAGTGATGGGCAACGGTGGCCCGCCCGCTTTCACTGACCAGAGTGGGGTGGGGGACTTTTTCCTGACGACAAACCTCGGCTACGGATCGAACGACATCGCGAGCGTACTCGGCGAGGGTGTAGTTCATCGAACTTTCCGAATCGGAGCGGGATCCGTCATAGTCGATGGCGAGTCCACCGCCGACATCGAGATAGGTGGGTTTTAGTCCGAGATGATGGAGTTGCGCGTAGAAGCGGGTGGCCTCTCGAACGGCTCGGCGGAGGGCGAGAATGTCGGGGACTTGGGAGCCGACGTGGAAATGAAGCATCTGCAAGGCCTCAGGACAACCTTCTTTGCGTAGGTATTCGACCGCCTCAAGGAGTTCACTGGTGGAGAGTCCGAATTTCGCGCTATCGCCACCTGAGAGGGCCCATTTTCCTACGCCGCGCGCCGAAAGACGAACCCGGACGCCAACCAGAAGGTCGACTTGCATGGAGCGAGCGGTTTCGACGGCCAGACGAAGTTCCTCAGGCTTTTCGATAACGAGAATAACTTTTTTGCCGAGTTTGCGGCCCAGAAGGGCCGTACGGATGAACTCGGCATCTTTGTAGCCGTTGCAGACGAGAAGACTTTCGGGGTCACGATGATGAGCGAGGCCAGCGAAGAGCTCTGGTTTACTACCGACCTCTAGGCCGAAGTGGTAGGGTTCGCCCGCATCGAGAATTTCTTCCACGACTTCGCGCATTTGATTGACCTTGATTGGGAAAACCCCGCGGTAGGCACCTTTGTAACGGGCGGACTTGATGGCATCGGCAAAGGCTTCGTTGATGGCACGAACGCGGTGGCGGAGGAGATCGTGGAAACGAATGAGAAGGGGGTAGTGCAGGCCTTTTTCGCGGGCACGGGTGGCAACTTTAACTAGATCAATGCCAGCACCGTCTGTGGTTTGGGGATGAACCGTCATGTGTCCTGCGGGATTGACGCCGAAATAACCGCTTCCCCAACGGGCAATTCCGTAGGTACGAATTGCTTCGTCGATGGTCCATTTCGTTGAGGGCTCAGCCACGGGAACCCGAATATACTGCTTAGTCATCCCAATGCAACGATTCGCGAAGAATTGAGCAATCTTGCGGATAGAGGGGAGAAAGATAAGCTGAGGAGATGAGTGACGGTTCCACCTTAGTTCAAATCCTCGGATTGATGCCTGCGGCTAACGGGATGGCGGTCTTTTTAGGGAATGAGAAAAAGACTTTTAGTATTCATGTGGATCATGGAGTGGGGACCTCGATTGCTCTTTTGTTGAAGGGGGAGAAGAGAGAGAGGCCTTTGACCCACGATTTGATTCATCTTATTTTGCAGGGGTTCGGGATTACGGTGGATCGGGTTTTGATTAATGATTTGCGAAATGACACCTATTTTGCGCGGTTGACCTTGCGACAGGTTGGTCCAGGAGGAACCTCGATCACCGAGATTGATGCGAGACCGAGTGATTGTGTGGCGGTGGCGTTGGAAACGCAGAAGCCGATTCATGTGGCCAAGGCGGTTTGGGATAAGGTGTCGGATATGACCCCCTTTTTGCAGGAGTTGAAAAAGAAGTTCGAGACTGGTGAGGAGGGGGAGGAGGGGCAGGCTGGCGGTGAGGCGAAGGGAGAAGGAGAACAACCGCGGGATGGAGGGAAGGGGCCTAGAAAAAAAAGCTAAAGTTTACTCTTCGAAGGCGCTATTCCAAGTGGGGGGGATGCGAAGGGCGAGCGACTCGGTTTCGCCAGTAGAGCGGCGAACTTTGAAGCGGAGAAGTTCGCGTTTTTTCGAGGCAGTTTCGTGCGCGGTGATGTAGCGGGCGGCAAACTCCTTGAGGTCTTCCCCTGCGGGCTGGCCTGCGATTTCGAGAAGAGTATCCCCACCGCGAAAACCGGCGATGGCGGCTCGACTCTCCTTGAGCACGCACAAAACTTGGGGAGTTGGGTGACCGACAAGGCAGAGTCCTTCGGGAAAATCTGGAATTTCGATTGGGGCGGTGGTCTGACCTGCGGAGGGTTCAAGAACGATACGGAGGTTACCTGGGATGGACATTTCGAGGGCTCGACGAAATTCGATAGGATCGGTCCAGACGGTTTGGTAGGCGCGCTCCATAATTTTGCGTTCGGTTTCGGTCATGAGCCCCTTGGTAGTTACTTTTGGGGCGACGCGTGAGTAGGAGTCCTCATTAACTCCGCGTTTTGATTTGAGTTCGCCTTCGGTCAGGGTGACGGGGCGGAAGATGGTACGCAGAATTGTGCCGGCGGGGAGAATTTTGGTGGTGGTCAGGAGAATATCTTGGGATAGGACGACGCGGTCGTTTTTGATCTCGAGGGGGAAGGAGAGGCCGAGGGGGGGCTCCATTTTCGGATCCCACTCTGTGGCAAAGCTTTGGGCGAGGAGCCCTAGTCCAAGAAAAAAGATGGAAGAAGTTTTAGGTAACACGGGAGGGGTATGGTATTATCACATGATTACCGGGGGCGTCACGGTTTCGATTCAAACTGGAAGCGACCTGCGGCAAGCCGAGGGCCCGGATTGGTTGGCCTCGTTAAAAAGCCGATCCAAAAAATAAAAGCTAACAACGAGTTGGCCCTCGCAGCCTAAAGTGCTGTGACGTTACTCCTCCAACCCTGGCTAGGGGGAAGTAACGATGTTTGCCAGGTCTGGGAATGGGTGAGCAACCGACCTGTTCTTAGGAACCAACGTGGATGCTACGGAGAGCGGGCCAGTGGCAGGGCAACCGATCTCCCGACAATCAAACTGCCAACAAGCTTGTAGATGCGGGTGGTAGCTGGTTTGAAGACGTGGGTTCAACTCCCACCGCCTCCAT
>CAMCDO010000017.1 GCA_945873585.1 Verrucomicrobia subdivision 6 bacterium
GTTTAGCCATGGAGACTAGGATAAGAGAAAGCAGAAGATGAGGGGAGGCGGAAATTTCAGTGCACAGATGGAGATTGGTGTGCAGCGGTTCCCCTACTTAGCTTGAAAAGGTAGAGCTTTAGGTATGATCAAAGGATGGAACTTCTCACCGCCCTCATCGCCGATTCAGCGAGCGATTACCAAGGTAAACTTTGCGTCCTCGGCTCCTTCGATACCATCTGCGCTCGCCAATACCCCGCGGTGCACCCGCACTGCGCCATTGCCTTGCGGCTTCTCTTTCGCACGGGAGACGAGGGTAAACATACCATCCAGATCTCGTTTATTGATCAAGACGGAAAGAAAATCTTACCAGATGGCGGGCCGAAAATTGAATTCACCATGGGGGAACCTCCCGCACAGGCATTTTTTTGGAGCCAAAACTTTATTTTCAATATTGCGGGGCTACGTTTGCCTGCGCCAGGGCAATACTCTCTGGATATTCTTTACGATGGAAAAATTGTTTCCCGAATTCCGTTGCAGGGAGTCGAACTGCAACCAACCGCCCAGAGCTAGGCAGAGCGAAGCTTCTCTCCGTCTCGGCTGGGAAAATTACTCCCGGATTAACTTCGCTGGATTGATGATGCCGCAGCCGTAGAGCGGATCAAAACCAGCTTTCCCCGCGTCGTCTGCGCTACGACAAAGGTGTTCAATCATATCCTGCTGGGTCTGGACGGGGCTCTTTCCTCCTAACTTGCGATGCTTCGCCAGCATCAGAGCCACCACCCCAGAGACGAACGGGGTGGCCATCGAAGTCCCGCTGAGTACGGCATAACTTCGGGGCGGGTAGCACGAGGTGATCTGATCTCCAGGCGCCACGATATCGACCTGACGTCCACGGGAGGAAAAACTGGATAGCTTCTTTGTGCGATCGATCGATCCCACGGCCACCATCTCGGGAAAACCGGCGGGATAGCCCACGGTATCCAACTCGGGGCCCTCGTTGCCAGCGGCGGTGATAACAAAGACACCTTTGGAGATGGCGAGGAGGAGTGCTTGATGGATTTCCTCGTCCGGTTCTGGACTGCCAAGACTCATGGATAGAATGTCGGCACCAGTTTCTACCGCCCATCGAATCCCTGCAACGATGTCAGCGCTGGTACCACTGCCTTCGTCATTAAGGACCTTGGCCATGATAATTTTGGATTCGGGAGCCACGCCGACAATTCCGTTGGCATTGCGTCGGGCTGCAATGATGCCGGAGACGTGGGTACCATGACCTTGGGCATCGTAAGCTTGGGAGGGACTGCGGGTGAAGTCGCGGGCTTCGAGAATGGCAGACTTTAAATCGGGATGTTCAAGGGCGATCCCTGTATCGAGAACTCCAACCTTGATGCCGTCTCCTTTAGTTTCACGCCAGAGGGAGGGAACGCCGAGAAGCTTTACACCCCAATCGATCGTTTCGGCCGTGGCTAGTAAGAGCTTTTCCACTTTGTAGGGTGGCAACCGATAGATCGGTCCACTCATACCGATAGCTCCGCGGGATGAGCGGCAGGGTCAGAGGTGGGGTCAGACCCCGCCCATATGGCAGAAAGATCAGATGGAAGATTAATTTCACATAAAAAAGGCAAATCTAACCAAATAAACGATAATTTGGATGAATGTAGGCTATGTCTGGCCATTTTTGGCTCATTTCTAGTTGCTTTATCGATATAGTCAATAAATACGTTATCTGGTTGGCCGTAGATCTTATCATTAACGACTGGGCAACCGATATGTTCGAAGTGGGCACGGATCTGGTGAAGGCGACCTGTCTTTGGGGTAGCTTTCACTATACTGATTTCGCCGAGCGTGGGGTGGGTACGGGTTTCGACTGTTTTGTACTCGGTTTGGGCTGGGTAGGTGCCTGCGACGACTCCTTGGCGCATGTAAATCCTACTGAGCTGATGTTTCCCGAGTCGATCGAGAGGTTGATCGATGAGGCCTGATTCGGGTGGGCGACCGTGGACGAGGGCGAGGTAACTTTTATGGATTTCGCGGCGCTGCTGCATTTTGCCGAGTGTAGAGGCGTTTTCTTTGCCCCGACCGACGAGAAGAAGGCCACTGGTTTCGCGGTCGAGTCGGCTGATAAGACTGAGAAACTCGTTTGGATACATCTCGCGAAGGTGATCAATCAGGGTGATGGTGCCATCGGGTCGGGTGGGATGAACCAAAAGGCCAGCCGGTTTGTCGACGATCAGCCAATCCGCATGCTCCAGAACCACGACTACGCTCATCGATTTAGCTTGGGCCAGAAATATGCTTTCGCCAAACCTTACGAAGAACATCCATGGTCTTAAACCCGAGATAATCTTTCGGATAGAGTTCGCGTGGAAGAAGAGGATCTCCAGCGAGTGCACGATGCCAAAGCAGCGTAGCTTCCCGAACCTTTTCGGGCTTCCTTGATTGGAGTGCCCGTTCGATGACCAACTCGTAGGACTGATTGATTTTGACAAAATCCCAAGCTTGTTTTGCTAAATCAAGAGGACGAATTCCGTTTGGCGTCGGGGATTCCCACAAAAGAAGAGTGTGGGGATTCATACCCTTGATGAATAACTCTGATAAGTCGGGCGGGGGAGTTGGGCAGATCCAGACGCTGTGTTGCAAATTGCCAAGTCGATTGCGATGTAACCAGCGAGAAAGGCGTTGCCGCAGAATTGTCGGTCGGGAAGGAATATCGAAATTGAGCAATCTCCACTTTTTGTCCCAGGGTTGGTTCCATCGTTGAAGAGGATCGTCCTCGGGGTGATTGGACAAAGAGTCGTTGTTGAGCTGATAAACCCAGCATTTAGCATCAGGACCTGGAATCTTGCGAATGAACTGATGATGGACAAGTAGGCGTAGAGCTTGAGTGCCGACTAGACCCAGTTGGCTAAGAGAAGAAAGGAGATCCGCGGTATTGATCGCTGTCGAACGGGCAAGAAACTTCCCCGTGGCCCACCCCGCAAGACAGAGCGCTTCAGAAACGCGCATCTTGCTCTGCATACTTAAATTGTAACACGTGTTACAATTTAAGAAATAACCAAAAAACCGGACTCCTTTATCTGAGGCTAGCAGGTTGAAACTAAATTGCCGCGTGGAGATGGCTTTTTAAAGTGTAACACGTGTTTCAATTTAAGTCGAAGCTGGGAAAAGAGACTACGTGTCAAAGGGGCATGAAATAGTAGCTGCCAGAAAAGCGGAGGACGGGAAAGTGTGGGTGCAATTGTTTAGAAAGTGGAGTTAGAGTTCTACTGTGAAACAGAGACAAGGGACGGACGGAAAGCCGGCTAGTTTAGCGAGGGAGTGTGATGCGATCCTAAAGACAAAGAAGTTTCGCGACTATCCGGGGGCGAAAAACGGGTTGCAGGTGACCCATGGTCGGCAGGTGAAAAAGATTGGGTGGGCGGTGGATGCAGATATGGAGTCGATTCGAAAAGCGGGGAAAGAGAAGGTGGATTTTCTGATGGTCCATCACGGGCTGCTTTGGGGGAGTTCGGCTTTGGACCGAAAGATTCGAGCGAAGAGGATTGGTCTGGCAAAAAGATTGGGTGTGGCGATTTACTCCTCCCATCTGCCGTTGGATGCCCATCCTGAGTTGGGGAATTCGATCGGGTTACTGCGGGCTTTGGGGCTGGGGGATGCGAGGCGTAAACAGTTCGGCATCGCAATGGGGAGAGCCATCGGGTGGAAGGTGGAAGGGGGCAGGTGGAAGTTGAGGGATCTGGTGAAGCGGATAGCCCTACTTCGCTGCAAGCCCCGACAGGGTCGGGGGAGCAGCTTCGAAGGGTTGCAGGGCCAAGTGAAAGTAATCGGGGGTGGGCCGAAAGTTTGTCGAAGAATCGGAATTGTAACGGGGGGATTTGGGGATCTGGATCAGGTGGTGAGGGCGGGGTTGGACACACTGATCACGGGTGAGGCGGACTATCCGACGGAGGTGAAGGCTAGGGAACTCGGCCTCAACCTGATTTTGGGTGGGCATCGAGAGACGGAGGTTTCTGGGGTGCGAAATCTGGCGGCTCGAATTCGAGCGCAAAAGTAGAGATTTCGTGGGGTTTCGATAAGAAACAGAGTCCTACTAGAAGTGTAACACGTGTTACATTTTAAGAAGGGTGCGAGTGGGAAGGGGTAGTGGGAGGAATGTGGAGGGGGGAAAGGTGGTGACCCTAGAATTCATAGTGAGAGAATTGGAAAAACAGGGTAATACTTAAAGTGTAACACGTGTTACACTTTAAGTGAGGAATATCTAAGCAGGGATTGGTGAAGGCGGGGTTGGACACACTGATCACGGGCGAGGCGGACTATCCGACGGAGGTGAAGGCCAAGGATATAGGCATCAACCTGATTTTAGGCGGCCACCGGGAGACGGAGGTGTTTGGGGTGCGAAATCTGGCGGCTCGAATTCGAGCGCAAATGTAGAGATTTCGCGGAGGTTTACCGAAAAACGGGGTCTTACTTAAAGTGTAACACGTGTTACACTTTAAGTGAGGAATATCTAAGCAGGGATTGGTGAAGGCGGGGTTGGACACACTGATCACGGGCGAGGCGGACTATCCGACGGAAGTGAAGGCCAAGGAGCTAGGAATCAACCTGATTTTAGGCGGGCATAGGGAAACGGAAAATTTTGGAGTTAGGAAGCTTGGAGAAAAAGCACAACGAAGTCTGGCAGTCTAAATAGAGTTGGCTGATTAAGATTTCGGAATTTCGAAAAAGACATGGTTCAACTGGACGACGGAAAGCTTGTCCTGGGTTTCGCCGAAAATAATCAGCCAGAAATTTCCGCTATCATCGGGATTTGAGAAGTACAAAGGCTTCCCGTTCGACTTTATATCAACAGCCCCACGACCTTCCACTTTGAAAGGTTGGCCGATGCTGAGGCGAATCGGCTTATCGTTGAACGCTAGAGTGGCTTCGGTTAAAGGTCCAACTAGGAGTGCCTGCGAATTTTTTCCCTTTGGAGCTTGGCCCTCCAAAATAGGAGGTGGGAAGAAAACACCGATTTTTCTTTTTCCCTTATCAGGGCCATCCTTGATTTCTTCCCCTGGATAAAAAACCATGGCGCAATTTGCACGGTTGGGAAGATCAGTCGTGAATTTGGTCGAAACAAAGCCCGTGCAGCGTGCTTCCATGGCAGGTTTTCCTCCTGGGAGAATGACTCCGCCCGTGCTCTGCCCTGGGGTAAATCCTGGTGGCCAGAGCTCCTGGCTCGACATTAAAACGTGTAGGTTTTCCGGACCGGGCAAGGCATTGACAAGGGTCAAGGATGCCTTCGACTTTTCCGGAGCAGGCTCAGCGGCCTGGGCAGATTTTTCCGAAGCAAAGCCGATGCAAAAAATCCAAAAACAAAGTAAAAATGTGGGATCAATTAAAATAAATCGTGGCGATGCTGGATTGCTCATATGTAAATCATTTGCAGCGGAGAGGAGTCTGTCGATGGAAAACCGGAATCTGTCACAATCCGATCAGTACTGAGATTCGAAACTAATATAGGGACCGGCAGAAATTGAGGGGAAAACGCCGCTGTATCGAACATACATCAGGTAGTATTTTCGCATGGAGGGTCCGGTCGGCAGGCCATTTGTCCCCACTAGCTGAGCCACCACATAGGTGCGGTAGTTCCAGCTCTGTACCGTCGAAAGGTCGTAAATCTTTGAAAACCATTCCTCCGTTGCTTGATCGTTCCATTCCGAGACCCCCATATTGGCGCTGGTTCCCAGGGTGTTGCCGGGGGCATTGGTAAGAAGGATCGACGCGTTGGTGTTACCGAAGACGGCATTTTTTGGCCAAGTATTTGTCCAATGGTTCGCACCGTTGGTTGCCCCATAATCGGTGGCGATGAAAGCGAGTTGGCTAGGGGTGAGAAATGGGTTTACTGCACGATAGCGCATGACTCCCTGCGCAAAAGCTTCGGTCATTGTTTTGGGAACGGCTAGGGTTGAGGAGGGCTTCATCCCCGAGTCATTTGTCAGAATCACGCCTCCCGCCAAGGCGCGAAGAACCGGAGCAGGCGCGGTGTTCAGGTTGATTCTGCCGCCGTTGTCGTACGAATCGGATACCGAAAAGATGTCGAGAAGGGCGACAGCAGATTGGCCCATATTGGGGACAGGATAGGTATCGGTGGCCTTGAGTTTTACGAATGCGAATGGAGAGTGTTCGGATCTGCCGATACGGAGAGTCGTCCCGCCGCCATATGCATTGTTGGACACTCCGGACGTTGAAAGGTTGGTCCATTTTCCCTGCCACACCCCCAAGGACGGATCAGCCCATTGCATAGGATCAAAAACTCCTCCCAGTTCGCAGATGTTCGACAGGGAACCTTTATTGGAGATTCGACCGGGGGGCAAATTGGTATTGATAGGAGCAAAGGAAGTTGGCACCTGATTGTCGCTCGTAGGGGATGATCCCTTGGGCGAGTTATGACCGCCATCTGGCCAATTGTTTGGGGTAACTTCGTAATACTCTCTGTTTGCGGCGACGGACCCTGCTCGGACGTTTCGGCCGCCAAATGTGGCGTTCCCTACATAAGCATTAAAATCCTGGACTTGGGAAAGATAGATTGTGGCCCGCGGATCTCCCACAGCGGGATTCGCAAAAGCACCAGCAGAAGTTGCATAGATGAAAGATGGAAGATTAGCGCGGTTCGCCGGAGTTCCTAGTGTCAGGTTGCCCGAATTACGACGGATCCCTCCCAAAGCCGCATCACAGTAAACACCGTTCCATGCAACAAAATAACGTGAGTTTGTGAATTCCTGAGTGAGAGTGAAGACGGCGGAATTTGTGCTGGGGTAAAAAAAGAGGTTGGTGACAGTGGCACAGTCAAAAGTTGCAAAACAGTTTGGGGAGATTGCCCCAACAGAAATGTTGTTGGTAGTGCAGCCTCCCAATACCGCGCCTGATGAATTGCTTGCCCATACCGGATTAGTAAAATTGATCGACTGAAAGCCTAGGGTTCCTGGTTGGCCATGAACTGCGACATAGCGCAGGGTGCCCGCTGGGCTGGTTTGGCTCGAGAGATTCCACAGCTCTAATGAATCCGTTGTCGACACGGTAAACGCTATTCCATTGGTCCCATTGATGGTCGCTGTATTAGAGCTAATCAAAACATAACGCTTGTTGATTTCGTTCACGAAGGGATAGCTGTCCACTCCTCGGTAAACTGGACGAACGCGGTTTGTTGTCAGAGCCGTTCCATCTGTGGTCGGAGCGGAGTCTGCATCAATATAGTCCACGATATTGGCCGCGAGGGTTTGAACATATGCCGTTCCTGTGTAGGCGGCCGCATTATTTGCTCCACCTCCAACTGAAAGACAGAATCCCCCCGCTCGATTGGTAAATCCGGGTAGATTCGCATTGATTGCGCCAGCGATGGCGGTGACGTTTAGGTTGGCGGAGGAGTTGAGGTTTACTTTGACAGTAGTGGTGTTTGCATTGGCGTAACCGCTGCCGTTGGAGATTGCGATGCCCATGGGGATGGTGTTTGGGAAGCTGTCCCAAGACAATAGGCCGTGCGCAAAATAGCGAAGGTCGTTGGTGGAGAGTCCCCCTGCATAGAGCATCATCCCCGGGGTGAAGTATTTTGCCCGGTTGGTCGGATTGATGAACTGGTTGTAATTGCTAGCATTGATAATTGAGTTGGAACTCCAGTTGGTGATGAGATTAGTTAAAGAGATCTCCGAGGCGTTGGTCCCGGTGGTGCGGTTGGTGCCTCCCATGCGTTCGGCATCAATCAGACCGGTAAGATCCTCCATGTAGTACGAAAAGCGGGCGACGGGAACGTTCGTGGTATTGGTGCTGTTGGCGATTTTTTTGTCCTGATAAATGTAGGTCCAGCCAACTGGGGGGGAGGTTCTGCCTCCAAGAAGCGGAATGAGGGTGCAGTTGGTATTGGTGGAGGTGGGGTTAGTAACAAAGCCGTTGGTCAGCGTGGCCATGAAGGAGCCGATTTCACTGAGGTAGGACCCCGGGTTGGTGTTGATGCCTTCAATCTTAAAAACGGTGGTATCGAGTTTTTTGTGGATCGCGGGATTGAAGCCACAAGTGTAGGTCCATCGTACATTCGCGGCATTGGGGTAACCGATAAGAAGATAGCCCAGCTCGTTCGTCCAGTCCGTTGCGTTTGTTCCCCGCCAATAGGTGGGGAGGATTTGCCAACTTTTTTGGCACATAACATTAAGAGTTTGACGTGTGCACGCACTGGCGGAAGCACAAGCCATTTCCAACCGTGCGGTTTCCCCTAGCGAGCGGGTGGCCTGCCGTTCGAGCCGGGCGGAGGCCAAGAATGCGGTGGCGGTCAAGGCGGCCAAAGAGACAAGTGCGAGAACGCTGATCAGGGCAAAGCTCGGTGAAGAAAAGGCAGCGAGGCGGGGTTTCATTTTTAATTTCTCCTCACATCCAGTCGAAATTCAAAGGAGCGGCCAAATTTCTGGATGTTGGCCGAATTGGCCCAATCGGCAGGGGCGATTTTTTGAGCAACATCCTCAGGATAGGTCGTCCATTCGACCTGTGCCTTGTTGCCTCGGTAGATGCTGGAGGGATTCGCATTATTCGAATAGTTCAGGCCGTTGGTAACGCCTTTACCAAAAAAAGTGATCCGCAGATTACAAGTGTTGCGGGCGAGGATGTCGTCCGTCGCCGGGTTCACCCCAGAAAAAAGGCTGTTTACGGTCCGGTTGGCAAACCAACTCGTCAGGTTGCTGACGGCGTTTGAGGCGGGCACATAGTAGCGGTGGAGATTATAGTTGGTGACCACAAACCCATTTATATTTGTCCGTCCGCTGGAGGCAATGTAGTAACCCACCAGGCCGATGTCCGTGTAGTTTGTTCCCCGGCTGGCCTGATTGCATAGTGCGAAGAGATAGGCCGATCCGGATTGGGCATTCGTTATGGTGATGGGGCCGGTTCCGTTGCTGGAGTAAAGATAAGGCAGACCTTGATTTGTAAGGATAAGGGCAATGTTATCGTAACCGGAGGCACCGCCGCTGTTTAGGGTGTTGGGCCGATAGATCATGCCTCCCAGATCGGCGGCCATCATGCGGGCAGCGGCTCGGGCCTCGCGGGTGGCATCGGTCCGCCGGTTGGAGTTGGACCAAGCGCGGCTCATCTGGTCCTGCATGCCCACCATCATGAGGAGGATAATGGAGAGGACGGTAGTGGCGGCCATGAGTTCGATGAGGGTGAACGCCGCCGTGGTGCGGAGAGGGGATCGCGATTTTTGATTTTGGATTTTGAATTTTGGATTGTGAAAAGACGTACAAGCAGGGATGTGATAAACCTTGCTGGTATTAGCGGATCCCGCAGTTGCGGGATGAGCTGTATTTTTGTTCTGGTGGAAAGGGGGGAGAGTGGGTGCAGTCCTCGAAGCCATCGATTTGCGGGATGAGGTTTTCATCCGGGAGGGGTACCTCCAGTGAAGAGGAATTGGGTGCGGCTTTTGTTGGTAACATTGCCCGGAGTTTCTACGGAAACGTCGATCCGCATGGGGTTGCTGCTGGCGCCTGACCCATTGATACGGAAGCATGGGGTGGCGGTGACCTTGACCAGAGCCGTCAAACCGTTGCTTCCGGAATTGTACCAAGCGGGTGCGGTTCCCTGTATTCCCGCACAAGGACGAAGCATGATCGGTTGGCCGGAGGGATCGGTGTCGTTGGTCTGATTGAGCTCTTGCTTATAAGCCAGATAAACCGTGATGGTGCTGGCAGTGTTGAAATTAATAGAAAGGTAGTTGGCGGAATTCGTAGGTTGTGAATTTGGCCCAATTTGGATGAAGCGGCTGGAACCGATCGTTCCGGAGCCCGTTGCTTCGTCCTTAAGATCGGCGAGGATGGTCTGGGCGATCAGGGCGGCCTGGGTTTCCTCGTAGCTTTCCTTGCTCATGTTGAGGCCGAGGGGGAAGAGGGCGATTATGGAAGTGAAGGCGACGGCGGCGACCCCCATGGCGATGACGACTTCGGTCAGGCTGAACGCCGCCGGAAGGCGGCGAGGGATTAGGCCCCGACGCCGGTCGGGGCGCAGACGCGGGGCGGAATTAAGGGGGGAAGGGGGGATTTTATTTGGAAATGCGAAATGCGCCCCGCGGTTGCGGGACGCGCTTACGCGCGGAATTCGGAATTCGAGAAAAGAGGAGGCTGAAAAGCGGTCGCGCTTTGCGGACTTGGCGTGACCCCGCTTCGCTCTTAACTTCGGCGACTCAGGAAGAGCTAGGCAGGGCTGGGAAAAAAAGCTCATGGGGCGGGGGCGAGGATGGGGAGAGTTCGGCCGGTGTAGCGGGTGACACGAACGGTTTCGAATTTGGTCATTTTGGATGTGGGGTTCGTGGTGGTACCAGTTACAGTTCCCTCGAAAAAGGCGATGCCGTTGGTAGGCAAGGGGGATTGGCTTTCATCGAGAGCACCATCCGATTGAAAACTAATTGCGCGGAAGGTCGCTGCTGAGTTGGCACTGGTCAAAATTCGAACGATAGTATTGGTTACTTGTGGCAGGGCGGAGATGGAGCTTGGCAATAGGGCGATTCCTTGAGGAAGGACGATCCAGGAGCCAACCATGGTTGCCGCGGTGGCCGAGTTGGTCGCATTCCACGCGACGACTGCCATCGAGCGATATTTATAGGCTTCGCCTGAGCCGAAGGTGCTATCGGGAAAAACGACCGCGGCGTTGGTGCCGTTGGAGATGGCGGTATTGCGGGCGATTTCGAGGGCACCCATCACTTGGCTGAGGGCCTGTTTGCGGCCTCCGCTTCCGGTGAGGCCTTTGAGGGCGGGGACACCGACAGCGGCGAGGAGGCCCATGATGCCAACAACGGCGAGGAGTTCGACGAGGGTGAAGGCCGCTACGCAGTAGCGAGGGGTTAAGCCCCCGCGTTTGCGGGACGCGCTGACGCGCGGATTTTGGATTTTGGATTTTGAATTGTGCAGATGTGAGAAAGTGAGAATGCACAAAGGTATGAATTTAGGAAGGTGAGCAGGTGGTTCTGAAGTATGCGTGGTTGGCTTAGTGGGGGAGGGAGTAACGGCGATCACGATTAAGATAAGTACGTCTTTGATTTACATTGTCAACACTAGCTTACAAAGTAAATATTAGAAAATGTATATAAATCTATAAAATATTGAAAGACAGTTATTTACATCTTTGGCCAGCTGGTGATCCACTTGTTCGTTCCGCTGGATGTTGTTTGTCCAGCGGTGGACCAGATGAGGGGGGCGTTAGTGCCGTCGGAGTAGTAGCCGTAGGCGTATCCCCAGGGGTCGATGAGGTAGTTGGGGGATCCGGTGGTATAAGCCATGGCGGGCTTAGGTTCGAAGTACCGTTTCGTGGTGGGAGCGGCGGATAGGGTGGCCGAGCCAACCAGATTGGTGAAGAGAACTTGGGCGGCGGCGGTGTAACCAGTGGGGGCGTAGCTCGAGGAGGGATTCGCGGTTTTATCCAACGGGTAAAGGTTGTTATCGGCGAAGTAGCGGTCGCAGGCGGCTTGGAGGGCGGCGACTTCGGCTTTGGCGGTGGAGGCGGCACCGTGTCGGCGAACAGCGCCCGCGGCACCGAGGGTGAGGCCTGCGAGGATGCCGATGATGGTGATGACGGCGAGGAGTTCGATGAGGGTGAACGCCGCCATGGTGCGAAGAGGGATGAAGGGGTTAAGGGATGAAGGAAAGTTGAAAATTTTGGATTCTTGATTTTGGATTCTGGATTGCATTCGTAAATCTGAAGCGAAGGTTCTGCGTCGAGGATTTTTCTGGTGGAAAGGGGGGAGAGTGGGTGTAGTCATAGTTATGACCATAACTTCAGATCGCAAATTTCCAAAGGCAAAAAGCAGTTCGTTCACGTTAGTGGAGTTGCTGGTGGTAATTTCGATCATTGGGCTGCTGGCGGGGTTGGGTTTGCCAGCGATCAACGGTGCGATTCAGGCGGGGAAGAAGGCGGAGGTGTCGGCGATGGCGGAATCGGTCAAGACAGCGGTCAACGCGTACTATGCGGAGTATTCAGCGTATCCTTCGAACGCGACTGGCAAGACGGATCTGACTTTTTTAAATCTGCTGAGCACGACGAATACGAATGGGGGGAACTATCGGGGGATTGCGTTTTTGGAAGTGCCGCCGAAGTTTACCAACGCGAATGGTTTGGTTACGCCCACTGGCTTTTGCAAAAATAAAGCTCAGAGTAACTTTTTTATTCTAATCGATACGGGAGGCTTGGGTTATGTGAATCCGAAATCGGTTTCCAGTACGCTTACCAATTCGAATTCGGCGAGCTCGGTGGCGGTATGGGTAGTGGATCCTACGACGAACACAAAAGCGGTTGGAACGTTTAAGTAGGTCGGATTGAGGGGTTAAGGGATTAAGGGATTAAGGGGTTAAGGGGTTGAGGGGGTAACGCGCGGATTTTGGATTTTTAATTTTACCCCGCATTCGCGGCCCCGACGCCGGTCGGGGTAGAGACGCGCTGACGCGCGGATTTTTGATGAGTGAGGGCAGAGGGCAAGCGTAGCGGACTTGGCGTGACCCTGCTTCGCTCAGTCTCGGTAAACCTTGCTGAGCTACGCAGGGCGCAGACGCGGGTCGGAAAGGAAGATTGATTGTTGGAGAGCGGTGAGAAGGGTTAAGGGAGGTAGATGATTTGTCCTGGGAGGGCGGAGGGAATATTCATTTCGAGCAAGGGAAGCAGAGGGGTGTAGGAGGAGAAGTTGTTGTCAGCAATCGCGAGAAAGAAAATGGCGAAGGGCAACCCTTTTAGATTTTGCTGATGGGGCATCTTGGTGTCGACGGTGATGAAAAGATTAAACTGGCCCGAGATGAGTTGGAGGAGTCGTCCGTTGGTAATCCCGTTCCTACCCATGTCGGACACCGTGAGGATCTTGTGGCGGGGTAGGGCCTTTTTTAGCCCAGCGTGAACACACTCGTCTAGGAGGACACGCATTCGAGCAGATGATTTTTAGAAAGCTCGAGGTAGGAGATGGCTTGTTTTCGTGTGACAGAGGGAAACCCTTTGAGAAACTGGTCCAAAGTAGAATTATTTTCCAGATGATCGAGCAGGGCTTGGACGGGAACACGGGTGCCAGCAAAGCATGGGGTGCCGCCAAGGATTTCAGGGTTTACGAGTACGGTAGCGGCAAGAGCGATCGAATCCATAAGGTGAATCTAAGATCAATGGTAAGGAGGTCAAGCGGGGGGAGGGGGCCAAGGGATTAAGGGATTAAGGGGTTAAGGGATTGAGGGGTTAAGGGATTGAGGGGTTAAGGGCGCTCACGCGCGCAAATGACGCCAGGGGAAAAAGGAAAATCGGTGGATGCGTGGGAAAGTATGCAAACGATGTGAATTATTTTCTAGTAGCACGATAAAAATATACCATACAAACAAGAGTTAAAGTACTGACATACAACATATAATTCGTATTTTTACGGCAGAATAAGTGTCATGATATTGTCACAAAAAAGTCCTAGCTTTTGGGCTTAGGAGGAGCAGGTTGTGTCTGTGGGAATGAATCCAAGACAACTCGGGTGTATTTCTGCCTTTTTGATGGCGGTTACCAGAGTCGTCTGAATTCGGTGATGTAAATAGGAAAATAAAAATATGAAAAATATCCTCCGCAACTCAAACTTTGGATTCACAAAATGGTGCGTTGCGCTCATCGCAGCGGGATGGATGGGGGCAATGAATGCAAACGCGGTTCTGCTCCTAAGCGATGATTTCACCGGCTACTCCGCTAACCTTGGAGGAAACACCGGCGGAAGTCCCAGCGGAACTTGGACAAAATCCGGATCAGGCCCCGATGCGACGATTGCGAGCTCAACTGTGTTAACTTATTCGGGTTATAATGGTGGTGGCGGAAACTATGTGCTCATGCCAACCGCTTCATCCAGCTCAAGCAGAAGCTACAAAGGTTTTACTCCTACCTCGGCTGCCGGAAATACCTTTTTCGTTTCCTTTCTGCTCAAACTCTCCTCTGCAACGGCAACCGGAGAATATTTCATTAGCTTAGGAGATCCTTCTACAGGTTCGACATACGCCCCACGAATATTTGCTAAGCTTAATGGGACTGGTTACGTGCTTGGAATCACTAAAGGCCCTGCGAATGTTAGTAGTGCTGTGTTCGGCTCCTCTGTTTTAAATTTCAATCAGACATATTTAGTTGTCTTAAGGTTTGTGGGTGTCAGTGGTGGAACCACAATTGCCCCTAGCAATGACTCCACGCATCTCTGGATAAATCCAAGCCTTACATCCGAACCCCTTGTATCAAGTGCATATATTTCTGACTCAAACACTACCCTTCTGGACGCGAATTTTTCTTCTGGAAACGTTGGTAACTTTGTCTGGCACAATCGTGGTGTAAACAATGCTGCAGGATCGTTTGATGGGCTTCGTATTTCTGCGGCCTCCACTAGTTCGCAAGCATGGACTGATTTAGCGGCTTATTCGTTTACCGCCCCTGCCGTCACCACCGGCGTCGCCTCTGAAATTTCTTCCTCTGGTGCGACCCTTTCGGGAAGTATTTCCAACACCGGAAACAACAATGCCACAGAAACTGGAATTTATTACAGCACAACTTCGGGGTTTGCGAACGGAGCTGGCACGAAGGTCTCCACAACAGGGCTTAATCAAGGCACAGGCACTTTCACCCAGATCGTCACAGGTCTAAGCCAGAACACGACCTACTACTTCAAGGCTTTTGCAGCGAACAGCGCAGGACCTGGTTACGGGAACCAGCAGACCTTCACCACGACGGCGCAGTCACAGGCGGCTCCCAGTGTGACAGCTTCACCAAGTGCAACGGTCGACGCAAACATTGAAATGACTTTTACTGAAAATGCGTCCTATAGCGCCGCGATTACCGACATTAAGGTGGGTGGTGCGTCGCTTCCTGTTGAGGCTTTTTCGACGTTGAGCGCAGGCAAGATCGTGCTCAGCCCTTCAGCCAGCTCTCTCCTCCAAAGCAGTGGCAGCAAAATCATTACGATCACGGCCACAGGATATGAGCCGTTGAGTGTCCCGCAGGCGATTTCCCACGGCGCGGCGACCAAGCTCGGAATCTTGACCCAAGCGGCCGCTCCGGCAACAAACGGCGGGGCGTTTGCCACCCAGCCAGTTGTGGCCGTTCAGGATCAGTATGGAAACACTGTTCTCACATCGGCTGAAACGGTAACTGCGGCGGTGGGCACGGGGGATTGGATTCTGGGAGGTACGGTGGGAGTGGCGGCGGTCACTGGCGTCGTAGCCTATAATGACCTTACCGCTGGAAGGGTCGGCTCTATGACTGCGGGAGAGGTCACGTTTAGTTCCGGTGGACTGACTACGGTCACATCCGCTGGTTTTGACCTGCCCCAACCGGTCCTCTCCTTGACTTCTTCGGCCAACATTTACGGCGAGGGCACGACAGGTACGGGAACGATCACCCTGCCTTTTGTAGCCCCGACTGATATAACGGTTACTGTCACCAGTTCTTCTGGGGCCAATCTGCAGGTGGGGGGAGGGGCGAGTACGAGCGTCACTATTCTTTCCGGAACCAGCTCCGCGGTTTTCCCCATTTCTGCTCCTACGGATGGCCAGATTGACGCGGACGTAGCGCTGACACTCACCGCCACCGCCGGAAGTTTTTCAGACGGCACCAAGAACTTGACTGTGGCAAACGTTGATTACACTTCCCCCACCGTCGTCATCAATAAGTTCGAAAACGGCTCCCCTGATAAAATCGAATTGATTGTGGTAGGCAACGGAACTCCAGGCACCACGGTCGATCTAAGAGGAATGATCATCAAGGACCATTCCTCCAGCAACAGCAGCGATAATGGTGGAAAATATACCTTTAACTCTGATTCCTTGTGGGCAGCGGTGCGAGCAGGAACCATCATTGTTTTAGCAAACAGCACAACGGCAACGGAAGACCTTGTCACCGGCGGAACTGATTGGAATCTTGCGGTAAACTTAGGAAACCCGATTTATTTTACGAAGGGCAGTGCGAGTATGGATATCGCCGGTACGGACATGATCATGATTAAGGCTGCCGGAAACTCGGAAGCCGGATCGGCTGGCCAGATTCACGCATTGGCGAATGGCTCGGCGACAGGTACCCAAACGGCCGCGGCAACTCTGCCAAAGCTGGTTGCCGATGTGGGGTCAGCGGGCGTGGTCTACGCGGAAAATCCCAATGGCTCCCTGGCGGATTACAACGGCACCAGAGCACTTTTGGGTGCGAAGACCTTTGGTTCGCCCAATAACCTACAAAATGCCAGCTTCCTTGCCTCGCTTCGCGGAACCAGCGAAATCCTTCTCGAGACATCCTCCTTGGCGCTGGTGGATAAGGCAGGAAATGCCGGGCAGTCCACCACGGTGACGATCACGATGTTGCCGGCGCCGAGTGTCAACACCACCGTGACCTTATCCAGCGACCAATCCAGCCGACTGACTTTGCCGGCGACCGTTACCGTTCCGGCCAACAACGCTCAGGCTACGTTCACCGCCACGGCGACGGCAGATGGGGTAGATACAGATTCCGTAACCGCAACGATTACCGCCGCGGCGAGCGGATACAACAGCAGCACCCTCCAAATCGGCTTGGTGGACACAGACTACTCAACCCCGCCGGTCGTCATTAACGAGTATGCCAATGCGGCACCTTCCGACTTTATCGAGTTGCTTGTGTTGCAGGACCGTCTCGACATGCGCGGAATGATCCTCAAGGACTTTTCCGGGACGGTGGGTAGTGCAGATGGTGGCGGAAGGAGCACTTTCTCAGCCCATGGACTCTGGAGCACAGTGCGGGCAGGCACCCTTATCGTGGTGACGACTGACAACACAGCCACCGAGGATCTGGATCCAGATGATTTCGTTTTGGTGGTGAAACGTTCCAATTCGATTTATTTTTCCAACTCGGGATCCATCGACATCTCGGCCTCTGATATGGTTGCAATCAAGGCGGCAGGCTCGCCAGCGGATGGAATCAATGGATCCTTGCATGTGTTGGCTGGAGGCAGTCCCGAGGGCGCAAACTTTATTTTGGCCCCTTGGCCCAAGGTGATCACCACCGGAACCAGTGCGTCGGGCACAGCGGTGCAGTTGCTCACGCCGACTTCTTCCCCGGCGGATCTGAACGGAGGTGATGCGTCATTAGCGCAAGGCGGCGCGACCCCTACTTCGGGCATAGGCAATGGCACGGCGAACACGGCTTATATCAACGGACTCAAGCCGGCCACCACCCTGCAAGCTCCGGAGATCACCAGCCTACTCACCGCGAACATTCAACAGGATGCCTCTTTCACTTATACCATCACGGCGAACAACGGTGGTGGAAGTTTTGGGGCGGTCGGATTGCCTGCAGGGCTTTCGATTGACAGCACCACCGGGGTGATTTCCGGAACTGTTGCAGCCACCGGCAACTACACGATCAGTCTGTACGCCAGCAATGCGGATTGGACCGGAGTTGGCCTTCTTCTCCTAACAGTTTCGCAAGCTCCTCCGGTCATCACCTCGGGCACCACTGCCGCGGCTACTGTGGGTACATCCTTTGAGTATCAGATCACCGCCAGTTATTTCCCGTCCTCTTACGGGGCAACGGGTCTACCGGCAGGTTTAACCATCAGTACAACCACGGGTTTGATATCCGGAACACCCACGGTTGGCGGTGTCTTTAGTGTGGGATTGATTGCGTCCAACTCGGCGGGAAGTGGAAGTGCGACCCTAGCTCTTACGATCCCCGTCCCTGGCACGACCTACAGCGGTTGGCTGGGCACATCAGATCCATCGGATGCGGCGTTCTTGGATTACGTGTTTGGGGCGGTAACTCCAGGGACGTTGGATGCGAGCCTGAAACCGACGGTTGCGGTTACAGGTGGATATCTTGTGCTGACCTACTACGTGCGAGAGGGAACCGTTGGGTTGACGGTGACACCGAAAACGAGTTCTGACTTGGCGTTAGGAGTAGTTGGATGGAGCACAACTGGAGTCGAAGATGTTGCGGATGTATCACCAACTACAGTGAACGGAGTGAGCGTGCGGAAGCACACGGCGAGCGTGCTTGTAAATGGGGTGAAGCAGCAGTTCCTCAGGATACAAGCGGATCAGCAGTAATTGGTTTAAATTGAAGTTTGGGAAGGGCCCCGACAAGAGCCCCGACTCCGGTCGGGGCGGGTACGGGGCCCTTTCTTTTTTTGGGAAGGGGATTGCTCACGCGAAGCCCCGATAGGAATCGGGGTAGAGACGCGGGCCGGAAAGGGGGGTTAAGGGATGAAGGGGTTAAGGGACGCAGACGTGCCCTAAGTTTGGGGTGTGGGGTTTGAGCGTAGGCGACCTCGGAGATGTCGCCCCTACCTAGGCGGGCGGGTGGGGGGAATTTCGAAATTCGAAATGCGGAAATTGGAAATTTGAGAGTGTGAAGCTGAGAATGTGGGAAAGTGTGAATTTGAGAAAGTGGTGTTGAAGCGAGGAGTTTGAGCGTAGCCGGTCTCGGAGATGCCGCCCCTACCTAGGCGGGCGGGTGAGAAGGTAGAAAGGTGGTGGGCGGACGGATGGTTTTGTGTTGTCTAGCAATGGGAAGCAAAGCATTCCTGCCATAGGAAAATTTAGGTTTATGTGCTAAAGTTTAATTAAGTGTATACTTTTTCGGCTTTAGGCAGGCAGTGGATTTTTGTTCGGGCGGCGGGGCTCGGGCTGGGGATATGGTTGCTGGGTGGGTTGGTGGCGGATGCGGCTACGGTAAGTGATATAACCGATCGAGCGATCGTGGTGGGAGGGACGACTGGACCGATTAATTTTACTTTGTCCAATTTTGATCCGAAGCAGACGATTCGGACTGTGGCAGCCAATATTACCTCGGGAAATGGTCAAGCCTATGAGGCTCCGGGAACTCGGATTTTGCAGGGGTTACAGCCTGATGTTGTCATGATTCAAGAGTTCAACGTGAATAGTAATAACTCCACCGATTTACGTAACTGGGTGAACTCCACTTTCGGCTCTGAATTTAGCTATTTTCGGGAGAACTCTGGCGCAATTCCCAATGGGGTGATTAGTCGATGGCCGATCGTGTCCTCGGGCTCGTGGGATGATACTACCATCAGTGATCGGGGTTTTGCGTGGGCACGGATCGATATTCCTGGGGATAAGAATCTGTGGGTGGTGAGCGTTCATTTGAAGGCTTCGAGCGGCGAGGCCAGCCAGCGGCAGTCTCAAGCCCAGCAGTTGGTGACTTATATTCGGGCGAATGTTCCAGCGGATGATTATCTTTTGTTGGGAGGGGACTTTAACACCTACAGCACGAGTGAATCATGTCTGACTACTTTAAGTGCTTTGCTGACGACGGCTGCACCGTATCCGGTGGATCAGGCGGGGGATGCGGACACAAATGCATCTCGCGGTGAACATTACGACTGGGTGATAGCGGAGTCGGAGTTGGACGGTTTGGAAACGCCTGTGAAAATCGGGACCCTCTCTTTTGCGAATGGGTTAGTTTTTGATAGTCGGGGTTTTTCCCCCCTCTCGTCTGTATCTCCCGTTTTGTCCACCGACAGTGGGGTAACAGGCATGCAGCATATGGCGGTGGTACGGGCTTTTGCCGTGCCGGCGTTGGAGTTGCTGACCGTAACGGCGAGTAGTAGTAATCCGAGCTTGGTGCCGAATGCAAATATTGTGGTGGGTGGAAGTGGGGTGAGTAGAACGGTGACGGTTACGCCTGTGGCGAATCAGACGGGGACGGCAACGATCACGGTGACGGGTGGGGACGGATTTTCGACGGCAAGTGATACGTTTGCGGTGACAGTAAATCCGGTGACTCCTGTTGGAAGCACGTTTGCGGGAGCCTACCCAGGAAAGAGCATGACCGATATCGCACCGAATGGGCTGAGTTATCTGGCGAACTATGGCTTTGGTGGGAGTGAGGGGGTAGCCCCAACGTTGCCAATGATGGACAGTAGTGATCCGATAAAGTTGAAGTTGATTGTGGTGGCTCGGACCGATGATTTGATTGTTTTGGGTGGAGAGACGAGTACCGATTTGGCTAGCGGCTGGAGCACGAGCGGAGTGGCGGTCGATCCTTCAACCGACGCGTCTCCCGTGCCTGCGAACACCGCTCGCAAAGTAATCAGTGTGGATCGCTCGGGTTCCAAGAGGTTCCTCCGAGCGACGATCACGAGGTAGGGTGCCGCGGTGGGAAAGATTGGGAAGGACCTCGAGGCGAAAGTCTCGGGGCCCTTTCGTTTTTTGGGAAAGGTGCTTAGGAGGGGGATTGCTCACGCGAAGCCCCGATAGGAATCGGGGTAGAGCCGCGGGCCGGAAAGGGGGGTTAAGGGATGAAGGGGTTAAGGGACGCAGACGTGCCCTAAGTTTGGGGTGAGGGGTTTGAGCGTAGGCGACCTCGGAGATGTCGCCGCTACCTAGGCGGCCGGGGGGGGAATTTCGAAATTCGAAATGTGGAAATTGGAAATTGGAGAGTGTGAAGGGTTAGAGTGTGAGAATGTGGTGTTGGGGTGAGGGATGTTGAGTGAGTCGATTGGCTGATGGACTAGTATTTGACGCGTAAAAGATACAGTCCTTCAGCGGGGGCGGTGGCGGGAGCGGTGGAGCGGGAGTGGGCGTGGAGGATTTTTTTGAGTTCGGCGGGTGTGAGTCGGCCTTGGCCGATTTTTACGAGAGCGCCGACCAGGTTGCGGACCATACGGTAGAGAAATCCATCGCCATCAAAGGTGCACTCCAAAACACCGCCGTTTTTCTTGACGATGCGGATGGAGCTGATTCGGCGGATGGTGGATTTGCGTTGGTAACCTGGGTTGGAGGTGAAGGAGGCGAAGTCGTGTTTACCTGTGAGAATTTTGGCGGCCTTGCGCATGGCGGGGAGGTGGAGGGGACGGGGGACGTGCCAGGCGCGACCGATCTCAAGAGGGTGGAGGGGGTCGGTATTAGCGATGCGGTAGAGGTAGGATTTTCCTTTGGCGGAGAAGCGGGCGTGGAAGCCTGGTTTCTCGCGGCGGACGGAGAGGACACGAACGCCTGGAGGAAGGTGGAAGTTAAGGGCTTTGGCGAGAGTGGCGGGGGGGTAAGTGGTGGGGATTTCGCAGGAGGCGACTTGGCCGAGGGCGTGGACGCCGCGGTCGGTGCGGCCTGAGCCTGCGACGGGGACGGGGTGGGAAAAGATTTTG
>CAMCDO010000018.1 GCA_945873585.1 Verrucomicrobia subdivision 6 bacterium
CGTAGCGGATGGCACGGTGATTTAGAAAAACCGGTTGCACATCATCATTGAAAGAACGACAATTTGGTCACGTCAGCGGGCGTGATGTAATGGTAGCCTGCGAGCTTCCCAAGCTTGATGTGAGAGTTCGATTCTCTCCGCCCGCATAAACAATTCAACTGCAAGTACTTCGCGTGAAAAAGCGCGGTGCATAGACGCGAGTTACAACGAAAAGTTACAACAAAGTCCCCAAAAAATAATCGATCCAAAAGTTCGATTCTCCTTTTCACCGCGCGCGCAGGGCGGTGAATCTGAGCCCCCTAAGACCTAACCCCGCCCATTCTCAAATGTCGCTCCGCGATGGAATAGACGTCCGCTTAGGCGGGGGAATTCGAAGGGCATAAGGGGTGGGGTCAGACCCCAGGTGGATAGCCCTGCGGATGTCCTAGGGGGGATGGGATGATTTTGCGTATGAATCAAAATAATGAATTCAAAAAGCGTGCTGGTGGAAGCAGGAGCAGTGAGGTGCAGATGAGAAAGGCGCTTCACGACATTATTCGGCTGGTGGAGGGCTGGGTCGATTCGGATGCAATTAAGGCCGAGGCCACGATGCTTAAGATTCTCAACACCGCCCTGGAGGTTGTATGAGGGAAATAAAGGGATTAAGGGGTTATGGGATTAAGGGGTTAAGGAAAACGATTTTGAATGCTGGATTCTTAATTCTTGATTGGAGAGGTGATTGCTCACGCCAAGGACGCCAAGGACGGGAAGCCCCGACGCGGGTCGGGGCGCAGACGCGGATCGCGAAGGGTGTGATTTGGTATTTTTAATTGTGAATTCTTTATTCTTACCCGCGGTTGTAGCACTGCTGATGGCTGGTCTGGAGGTGACGGTGTGGGCGGATGAGGATGATGATGAGAAGGCAGAGATGAGGGATTTTGTAGCGGCGGTGTATCGGGGGCAGGGGCAGCACAACATGGCGGGATCGATTGCGACGGGTGAGGGTGGAGTCATTATGAAGAGGGGTAGCGTTTGGCTGACTCCCCACGGCCAGTATCAGAAGGTAGGCAGTGTCTACTTAACTCCGGATGGAGGTGTGGTGACCCGTGCAGGCAGTACCTTTATCGATGAGGACGAGGTGATCACAAAGGCCGGGAGTACTTATACGGGAAGCGGTCAGACGACAACGACGGCCGGTAATGTCGTGCTCAAACCCAGATGGTCGACGAGGTAGGGGCTGTGAAGGGATTAAGGAATTATGGGGTTAAGGAAGAATTTGCTCACGCAAAGGTCGCAAAGGCCCGACCGAGTCGGGGCAGGTCGGGGTAAAGGCGCGATAAGGATGGATATGCAGGACCCAGCGTTGGTGGCCCTATTGGTTATGTGGGGTTGGGCGTTGTCTTACTTCTTATGGTTGGTTCTTAAGAAGCAGAAATAGTGATTAAGAAAAATGGCCTACCCCTGCAGATGTCCTAGGGGGTTAGGTAAGTTGAGGGGATGATGAATAAAGGAAAAAAGAAAATGAGGAAGAACAAGGAGGCGAAATTCAAGGTGAAGGGGCCTGAAGCGATTGAGGATGGGTTGATGGATATGGGGAGGGCGATTGAGGCGGGAGGGCCCTGGACCCATCCTGAAATGGAAAGGATCCCGGAGTGGAGGGGGGCGGATATCCGGATTACCAGCGACTTTAAGACTGACTTTAATGAAGCGAACTACCTCGACCATGACCTGACGGTACGGACGCACCATTCCGCGCCGGTAACGTGGTGCTCAAACCCAAATGATCGACTAGATAGGAATTGTTAAGGGACTAATGGTTGTCCCACCGGAAGTCCACTGGAAGTTCCATGTAGTGGGCTTAATGTGAATTGCTAAGTCCTCTTAAAACCAGCGACAACGTTAAACACGCATGGTCACTGCCGAAAGATCTGCACATTATACTGACTTAATGGCCAAAGATGATTTTGGCTTTAGCTGGTCAAGAATTGGCAAAACGGCAAAATCATTCTGCCCAACATCGTGATAACTTCGACCTACGTTCTTAAATCAATCATCAGCTCCTTTGAAAAGGAAGGATGGATCGTGCACCATCGCTATGACTACAACCCTGCACTGATCAGGAAACTAGGCTTTGGGGATAGGCGATTCGTTAAAAGTGACGATATCCAGCCAGTCTTTCTTCCAGAGCCCAACTTAACGATGATGAAGGGAGGTGTTGGAGTTGTATGTGAAATAGATTACAAATACTCGAAGAAGTCTTTTGTCTCGATTGTGCTTATTAAAGAAACAACGTGTAAGACAACCTACCTTAAAAAATACTTTTCCGGCAAAGTTCCTAAACAAATACTTTATGGGGCAGCGATGCCTAATCTCGATCTGCATGTTGAGCGTGGTCGAGCACACTTATCAGAAATTGATTTTTTCGTTTCTGTAGGATCCGGAAGTCAGGTTTTTAAAATAAAGTCACCTCGTGGGTATGTGGGGAAACCCTTTTCATCCCTCGCCAAACCAAAACACAAGACAATTGTCCAAGTATAATGAAAATGAGCGACAATACTGGACATAGTAAGCCAATACCGGTATTCGAAGCCTGGACCAGTGGATCCTTACGAAAATAGTAAATTAATTCGTTTTCTCAGTCGGTAACGGAAGAGCGACAAAGGGGTTTAATTAATTTATCAAGATGAATGCAAATGGCAGTCTGCGCCAAATCCCAAGGAAACCCGGTAGTGCCAGATTCCTGTAGCGATCAGAATTCTAAGCACTGGCGAGATAGCTAATTAGTAGCAAATAGATCTGAATCTTCAAGATTTGTGCGACTGGGATTTCCGGAGACTCGATCCCGGTCCAAATCGTTTGCTTGGACTTCAAGAGGTGTGCATCCCGCTGTTCAGCAGACAAATACGGCGCATGAAGCACATGTATTTCACTGCCTTCTCAATCGGCTTAAAAATAGAATGCAACGCGACGCTTTGTCCGTAGACACTACGTCTACAATTAGGAGACAAAATGGCGTTCGCATCTCGAAAAACTCATAGGCTTGTTCATAGTCTTGGCCAAGCAGTACGCGTTAGGAGATTAGCCCTGAAGCTCTCACAAGAGTCTCTCGCTGAACTAGCTGATTTTGATCGAACCTATGTAAGCCTGATTGAGCGTGGTGCCAGAAACCCCTCTTTCACTAACTTATGCCGACTCGCACACGCCCTAAAAGTGACCCCCTCAGATCTGTTGCAGGGAATCTCTTAGCTGAATTATGGGCATCAATCGGCGACGAGCTCCGTCAAGTAAGGTTTCGAGCGAAAAGAAGCTTTCCGGTCACATAAGGGAGTTTAATTACGCTACACTCATTGGTGGCAGGACTTTAGGGGGTACTGTGAAGAGGGATGTTGAAGACAAGCAAGGAAACTTCCACTCAGTTAAGGGGGGTAAAAAGTGGCAAATATTTCTTTATAGGGAAAACAAAATCGAGTCCAGTCGCTATCTGAATATACTGCTGCCATGTCTCAACGCTTTTACTGCAGATTCAAAACAGTATTTTCAAGACAGATCTGAATGTATTTCATTCAAAGAGAAATACATTAGCAAACATGGCAAAATCAAAGCAAAAGCCCTCTCAAATGAAATTATTTCGAGCCACCTGGGTATCAACTCGTACATGCGCTCCAAGGAGCAATTAGCGCTTACGACACAAGCGGTGTCTGATAAACTATGCAACCCCTCTTTTCTTCGCTGCTTTCTTGGCGAGGCAATATTTAATAATGACGAAGTTATGTATCTTGCTGTCGAAGATAGTACTTTTAAGAGAGACAAGCTATTTAAGGTTTTTCAGCGAGACGATGTCTTAGACATTCTTGCCCGCAAGCTTTATCCATCTGTCTCGAAAGCGGGCCTCACCCCTTCTGATTACAATGTTGGGGGACAAAAGACTCTGCTTCGATACGTAGATGGCCGTAAAAAAGACAAAAACATTGTTGAGATCGAAATTCGTAATGATAGCGAGCAACATTACCGCGAAGTTAGGTTCAATATGTACAGCAAAGACACTCTCTATTTACTTCTCGCCGAACTAGGCGGATTACCCTCGAGGAGGCTTTGCGAAGGGGTGATTCTTTATGGTAAGGCAGTGCCTACGGACTTCTAAGCCTTAGCAATTAATCCCTATCTACTTTTCTCGGGTAAATTCATCCTCATGTGAATTTCAAATAGTTTCCTGGTTTCGTTGAGTATTTCGCCATAGGGAACCTAAATCCGCAGAGATCCAGATCGTTCTGGTCATGCTAAGTAGGCCGGTTTAGCGCGGACCGTGACCGCTTCAACTTGTTTGAAAATCTGCTTAAATATGCGAGAGGCAAGATTAATATCCCAGCCATTCGCCGCCCTTTTACAGAGTTGATTATATCCTTGGTCCGCAAAGTCAATCTCGCCATCTTTAAATCCCATTAGGCGAAAGTGCTCCGCAATTGAATACTTTCTCACCCGTAATTTGCCATTCTTGGGAGGATGTACGACCCGCATCTTATTGTGATGCGGCTCCAGAATAGTAATGCTGATGCCATCGTTGCGAATTGTTTTGTTATACAGATCAGCACATGAAGGTTCATTAACAATGAAATCAAGTTTATATAATTCCTTGAGCCTTTCTACTTGCTGCTGATCTTTGAAGAGCTCTTCATCTGGGTCTTTGTCTAAAAGGTCCTTGAAAAATACATCTAAAGGTTGTTGCGGAGGCTGGAGATCAAAGGTCAGGGGTAGTGAACCGAGGTAAGCGTAAATCCACACTCTATCTCTGTTTTGAGGAATACCATAATTCTTAGAGTTTAGTAATTCGACGACTACATCGTATCCCATCTTTGTGAGCTTACTGACGATTGTCTCTAATGTTTTGCCATGCTTATTCGTTTTTAGTCCCCTTACATTTTCGAGTAAAATATGTTTTGGTTTCTTAGTGCCACAAATACGGATAATGTCATAGAACAAGGTGCCTCTTGTATCTTCCTCGCCTTTACCCAATCCGACTTGTGAAAATGGCTGACATGGAAAACCGCCGGTAAAAAGGTCGAAGTCCGGGATGTCTTTCGGATCGATTTTTGTTATGTCCCCGAAATCCGCTACACCCGGATGATTTCTTTTGTAGAGCTCAACTGCGAACTTATCATTTTCGGAAAAGCCGATCGTCTCAAAGGGGATGTTGGTTTTACGCAAGGCAAAGGATGCACCGCCATAGCCCGCAAATGCCTCAAAAAGTCTTAGCTTTTTTTGCTTTATCCTTGAGAACTTATTATCTTTTTGATTCACGAATTGGGGTTTTTGAAATATCCGATTACTTCGATTTCTGGTGCACGTAAAAGTTGATTTCTCCAGTTTGCCCGGCACTCATAAAAAGTCGAGCTCTCCTGTTATTTTTCATACGCGCTGTATTTGTTGGATCGGTTACAAAGTCAGACAGACGGCCCGATGTTGGAAGCGCTAAAGAGACTTCATGGGGGAACACTCCATTTGCCAAGCAGAAGACAAGATATGCCAGATCGAGAAAGGCTAGCTGTTAGGTTCGAGGCTTTTCAGAAGGCGGCGTAGGGAAACTATTCCCGATCCCAAAAACATCGACGTTTTGATTATTGAAAGATTGCCCTACTACGCTCCTAACCCGCTTCGCGGAGGAGCTTCGAAGGGCGCCCGCAGCGGGCGGGGAGGGGGAAATTCGAAATTCGAAATGCGAAATTCGGAATTCGGAAATTCGGCCCTACTTCGTCCCGCGCTGGCGGGACTTGGCCCCCTAAGACCTACCCCCGCCCATTCTAGTTAGTCATTCCATGACGGATGCTATTTCCGCTTACGCGGGGGAATTCGAAGGGTTCTCGCGGCGCTCGAAGATTAAGGAGGGGCTTGAAGGATTGGGTAAAGGGTTTAGGTTACGAAGATGAGTGTGGGGGAGATCCTGAAGGTGCTGCCGAAGCTGTCGGCCAATGATTTGGCCCAAGTGTTCCGCTTGGTTTATGACTTGGAGGCCAAGCACAGAATGAGCGGAGGACAGTTAACCCAGTTGGCCGAAAAGTTGCCCCTGACCCAAGACTCTAAGGAGGTCTCCCGGCTGCGGGAGGAGATTGGCCGGGGTTTTTACGGCACTCCGTCCTGAGCCGTGCCACAGGTTCGTCGGCACAATCTACCGCCCGCCCTGCTGCAACACCTGTTGGATCGGATCCAGCAGCGGCAAATTACCGCCGGCCAACTGGGGGCTTTGGTGGACTGGCTGGATCGAGGGCCCGAGGTTCCGAAGGAGAGGTGGTTTCATCGCTTCCCAGGAATGACGGTCTGCGGTGAAGGTGAACTGGTGAAAACCTTTTTGACCCCTGATCAGGTGGCCTACGGCAAGGAAGTTTAGGCGCGGCCGATGCCGCTTGGCGGAGGAGCTGGGGAGGGCGGGGAGGGGGGAGGGGGAGATTAGGGATTAAGGGGTTATGGGGTTAAGGGGTTAAGGGGGATTTCGAAATTCGAAATGCGGAAATTGGAAATTGGCCCTACTACGCTCCTAACCCGCTTTGCGGAGGAGCTGCGAAGGGCGCCCGAAGCGGGCGGATTGGTGGCCCTCCGCCGCTCCGAACCTCGCGGATTCGGGCGGAGCTATGGAGGGTTACAGTCTTGATTTGAACCAGATGACGAGAGCGATACCTAAGAAGATGCCTACGATGTAGGTGAAAAGTTTGTACGTACCGAAGATGAGGATGGCGGGGAGGGACATTGGAGAAAGGGATTAAGGGGTTAAGGGGTTAAGGAAAAAGGATTTTCGATTTTTAATTTCGGATTTTGGATTGTTGGCCCTACTACGCTCCTAACCCGCTTCGCGGAGGAGCTTCGAAGGGTTCTAGGTTGGTCATCGGGTGCGCCAGGTGGAGGTGTTAGGGCTGACGATGAAGCCGGATTTGCCCTCGCTGAAGTAGGCGCCGCCCGCCTGGATGGTGGTGCTCTCGTTCCCAAAGAATAGTGTGCCCGTCTGGGTGGTGAAGCTGCCAGGGCCCGCATAGGTGTTCCCAGTTTTGGTATAGATCCCCTTTGGGGTGACGAAGGTATCTCCGCTTCGATAAACATAGCCGTCGGTAGTCACGGCCGAGTTGCGACCTGTGGTGGCACCAAACTTAGCTTTGTAAACGCCGCCTAAGAACTCGGCCATCTCACCCTCCTCACGATCCATTTTGTTATAAATCTCCTGCTGCTTAGCCATCTGAGCACGGCTCTTTTCTTGTTGAGCCTCTTGTCTCTCGAAGCTGCGCTGGCTCTCGGCCATAAACTCCTCGCTTCTTAGGGCCCTTTTATCATTCGCCTCTTCAATTGTGTCGACGTGGAGAGCGCGGGCGCGAGTGGCTTCGTAATCGTTTGCTGAGTTTTGGATGTTGCCCCGCGGTTGCGGGACACGCTCACGCGTGGATTGGGAGAAGGGTTTTGAGTCGTCGTCGTCGGCTGCTTGGGCTAGCCGTTTCGGTCCGCCAAGGTCGATCGTGGAGGTAGGGGTGATTCTTGATTCTTGATGTTGGATTTTTGATTGGTAAGGGTTTTTGTAGCCGTAATCGATGGATGAGGTGTGGGTGATTCTTGATTCTTGATTTTGGATTCTTGATTGGTGGAAGGGTTTGGAGTCGGTGTCGTCGTCGTCCCAGGCGAATGAGGTGAAAGAGCTGAGGAGGAACAGTGTGAGAAGTAAAAGTAAGGGATTAAGCCCCGACAGGAGTACGGGGCGCAGACGCGGGATGCTGACCCTACTTTGCTCAGTCTCGGTAAACCTCGCTAAGCTACGAAGGGTTTTTAAGGTTAAATATTTCTGGTTCATGGGCAAAATAGTGACAGATGGGGTAGGACATTTAGGGGGGTAGCCCTACTACGCTCCTAACCCGCTTCGCGGAGGAGCTTCGAAGGGCGCCCGGGACGGGCGGAGAGGGGGGGTGACTAGGGATTAAGGGATTAAGGGATTAAGGGGTTAAGCCCCGACGCGGGTCGGGGCGCAGACGCGGTCCGCTAAGGTCGGGGTAGAGACACGGTACGCGTGGATTTTGGAGTGGTGGAAGGCGCTCGGAGCGGGCGGGTGGAGTGGTTAGGTCTCGAACAGTGTACGAGACACTTGGCTTTGGCGGATAATGGAGGCGAGGGTGCCGGGTTTCAGTTCCTTGTGGAGAGGGACGGGTACTGTGATAGTGGTGGAGCCATCTTTTTTCTGCATAACTCGGTGACTGCCTCTTTGGCGGACGGCAACGAATCCATGCTCGCCCAGCAAATCGCAAAGGGATTCGCCAGAGAAGACTTTACGCTTGAGCATACTCCGCCTCGAACTGGGTGATCCAGGTTTCGCCGCCGAGGCGGCTTCGGATTTCACCCGCTGAGGCGGTTTCGAAAAAGAGGTCCACTGCTTCGCGCAGGTTGGTCAGGGCGCTTTCTGGGGTAGGGCCTTGGCTGGCGATATCGAGATCTGGATTGAGGGCGACGTAATCGTTACCTTCCTTGCTGATGACGGCGGTGAGGCGGGTTTTCATATTAAGACAAGTGGAATTTAAGCTGAAATACGGTGTTCGGCGAGGGCTTCTTCCGCAAGCCCGTCGAGCTTGCCTGCCTTGATATCGGTATCGATTTGGCGGTTCCAAGCGTCGTGGAAATCGATCTCACCGAGTCCAGTGAGGAACTCGTTCTTGTCTTTTTCGCCCAGTTTGCGAACGGCGGCGAGGATTTCGGTCACGCTCATAAGGATATATTCGGCGGGAAATAGTAGGTGTCAATCCGTTGTGAGGATTGCTCACGCAAAGGTCGCTAAGGACGGAAAGGGGGAGATTAGGGATTAAGGGGTTAAGGTATTAGGGGGTTAAGCGCTTGTTTACGTTCTTTTCCGTTTGGAGAAGAACTAGGACGACCAGGGACGGTCGTCCGTACCCGGTTTTGGGTGGGGCGGCGGGGACGTTACTGGGATCGGGTGCGGCCGGACGGAGCCCACGCTTGGCGGGTAAGCTTCGTCAGAGAGTAGTGCTAGGGTTCAGGGTTTTGTTTTCCGGTGCCGGAGGACGAGGAGGCCTGCGAGGAAGGTCAGCACGTAGAGGGAAAGATTCACCATCAAGAAAGGACGGCCACCCCATTGGGCGGTGGAGGGGGGATAAGGATTCATGGCGGCGTGGATCGTGAAGAGGCCCAGTCCGTAAAAAGCGGGAATCAGGCCAAGAAGGACGAGGGCGATCGGGCGTGCGTATAGGCCGGTGAGGATGAGGGTTGCTCCGGTGATGTAGTTGGAGATGCCGAAAAGACCGAGAAGCCGAAGGAGATCGGGGGCGGTAGGACCGGAGAGATCGAGACAAGCGATGTGAGTGGCGGAATAGGGAAGAACAACCGTGTGCATGAAACCGCGCAGCAGATCGATGCCTCCAAGGAAGACGGCCATGATGGAGATGAATTTCGGGATGGGGCGATTCATGGGGTGATCGTGGCGGTGAGGATTTTGGTCATGCGCACTGAGAAATATTCGGCGGGGAATAGACGGTGTCAATGCGTTGTGGGGATTGCTTAAGGGAGAATTGCTAACGCAAAGCCCCGACAGGAGTACGGGGTAGAGTCGCTAATGTCGGAAAGCCCCACAAGAAATCGGGGCTCGGAGAAAATGCCATACACCTGAGATCGACAAACATAGGCGTGTGCTCCAACATCAGGATTGTGTCGTGTCCAACTCCGTGAGGTGAATTGAATAACTGTATCAGAGAGTTGTCTTTCTTACTGCTTTAGAAGTTTAAAAGAAATCTTCCATGAGAATACTTAATTTAACATTGATGAGTATTATGATTTGTCTTTTTGGTTGTTCTACCATCACCCCATCAAAATCAGCACAGTGCCTTTTTCTCTCTGCACCACAAAAAAGGGATAGCGGTTTAACGACATTTCACTTTCCGGGAGGGGTGTATCGACCTGACTTCGAAAGTGAAACAGGAATTTACTATGTAGCACCCACAAAAATTATTAGTGAGGCGATTGGTGTAAATCTTCCTATGCGTGGGGGGATATATATCCCTCACTCAAATATTGCAGACCAAACCCAAGCGGGATGGATTGATCATCAAGAGGGCAGTGGTGGATTGGTTGGTTTTGCAACCACCGCGAATACAAGGCTATGGTCATTTAAGCCGCCAGTTAATTTCGAATATGTGAAGGAAAAACCTGGAACATTGCCGGAGGGATATATGCACTCTGAAGCGCCATCTTCTCTCGCGCCCAAGTAAATTAGTAATAATTGTAATGAATCACCTTTTCCAGCCACCCACGTTTGACTGTTAACTTTAATAGCCATTAAATAGGCCAAGAAGAAGCGCGTGTATCATCATCTTCCGAAGCGGGTGGTGGGAAAATGTTGACCAATGAGGGGAGGAGGGGAGTTTGTGGCAATGTCTTTACCGTTTCTTATCGCTGGGATCGTGGGGTTGGTTATTGGGGCGGGGTTGGTTTATGCATTTTATGCGAGCCGCTGTGCAGGGTTGGCAGCGCAGGCTGAAGGGTTGCGGGATCGGTTAGCTGAATCGGAGCAGTCTCGTGTGGCTTCTGAAGCGCAGAATCGGGAGGCGCGGGAGGGGTTAGTTCGAGCGGAGACTCAGCGTCAGGCGACAGAAACCAATCTACGGGAGTTGCGTGAAGAAAAGGAAAAGTTAGCGGTTAGGTTGCAAGCAGATCTGCGGGCGATGACGCAGGAGATGGTGACGGAGGGGACACGGCGGCTAGCGGAGGATAACCGAACCCAGGTGGGGAGTGAGCTGCGTCCAATTCTAGATCGGATGGAGGCGTTCCGTAAGCGGGTGGATGAGGTGCACACGGCGGAGACTTCGATGCAGTCGGACTTACGTCGTGAGCTGCAGCAGATTCAGTTACTCAATACGCAGCTAGGGACGGAGACTCATGCGCTGACTCATGCTTTGAAGAATGATTCTGGGGTGCGTGGTCGATGGGGGGAGATGATTCTGGAGAAGACGCTAGAGATCTCGGGGTTAGAGAAGGGGCGGGAGTATCGGACGCAGGAATCGGCGGATCGCAAGAGGATGGATGCGGTGGTTTATCTGCCGGAGGAGCGGGCGATCATTATCGATAGCAAGGTGCCGCTGGTGGATTACGAGGCCTACTGTTCGGCGACGGAGAAGGTGGAGCAGGAGAAGCATTTGAAAGCGCATGGGTTGGCGGTGAAACGTTTCGTGGATGACCTTTCTGGCAAGGGATATCCGGAGTTGTTGGCGGGGAAATCGCTGGATTTCACGGTGATGTTTATTCCAATTGAGCCAGCGTTTGCCGCGGCCCTGCAGTCGAATCCTGATCTGATCGAGTATGCCTTTGAGCAGAGGATTGTTTTGAGTACGCCAAGTTCTTTGATGGCTACTTTGCGGACGATCTCGAATTTGTGGAGGATCGAAAGGCAGAATCGGAATGTGCAGGAGATCGCGCGGTTGGGCGGAAAGTTACATGATGATCTGGCGAACTTTTGTGCGGATCTGGCGGAGGTGGGTAAGGCGCTGGAGAAGGCGCAGGAGGCGCATGGATCGGCGGTGAAGAAGTTATCGGAGAAGAAAGGAAATATTCTTGGGACGGCAGATAAGTTAAGGGAGCTGGGGGCGAAGACGGAGAAGAGGTTGGTGTTGGAAGAGTAGAGGAAGGGATTAAGGGATTAAGGGATTAAGGGGTTAAGGGGTTAAGGAATTAAGGGATTATGGACGCGGGACTTCGAAGGGCGCTCGAGGCGGGCGGGTGGGAATGTTGTTTAGAAGCTGGAAGATTAGGTAGTGGCGGCATCTCCGAGGCCGCCTAGCTGGGCGATTGGGCGTACAGTGTTGAGCGCAGGCGTTCTCGGAGAGACCGCCCTACCTTAGGTTTGTTTTTGTGTGCGCGGGACGCAGACGCGGAATGGAAGGGATTAAGGGGTTACGGGGTTAAGGGTGCCCGCATCGGGCGGGTTGTTAGGTTTGTTTGGGGTGGATGATGGTGAGGGCGAGGATTCCGGCGCAGGCTTGAATGGCGGCGAGGGTGAGGAGGGCGGTGCTCATTCCGTGATGGCTTTTCATCCAGCGGAAAAGTTCGGGGGCGACTAGGCCTGCTAGATTTCCGACTGAGTTGATCCAGGCGATCCCAGCGGCGGCGGCGGTGCCTGAGAGAATTGCGGTAGGGACGCTCCAGAAGCAGGAGGTGGTGGCGAGGACTCCAGTGAGGGCAATGGATAGGGTTATGAGAAGAACCCATCCTGGTAGACCTGGGAGGGCGCTGAGGGCGAAGCCGAGGGCGGCGGTGAGGGCGGAAAGGCCGACATGGAGGCGTCGTTCTCGTTTACGATCGGAGTGGCGGCAGACCCAGACCATGCCGAAAGCGGCACAGGCCCACGGGATGGCGGAGTAGAGACCGATCTGCCAATCCACTTGAGTGAGGCTGTCGTGAACAATCTGCGGGAGCCAGAAAGAGGCTCCGTAGAGTCCGAAGACGATGGTGAATTGAGTAAGGCAGAAGATCCAGATGCGGGTGGAGCGAAAGGCGTCTTTGAGGCTGAAGGCGTGCTCGCCAGCGCTGAGTTTCTGGTGCTGTTCCTGATCGAGCTTTTCCAAGAGGAAGGATTTTTCGTGGGGGGAGAGCCAGTGGGCTTGGCTGGGGTGATCGGTGAGCAGGAGGGGGACAGCTAGGCCGAGAAGGATGGAGGGAACTCCTTCGAGAATAAAAAGCCACTGCCAGGATTGGAGACCGTGCCAGCCATTGGAAGCTTGGAGGATAAATCCAGAGATGGGGCTACCGACGATGCCAGCGGCGGCGACGGCGGTCATGAATAGTGCGATCATGTGGGCGCGATGTTCTCGGGGAAACCAGTAGGTGAGGTAGAGGATGATCCCAGGAAAAAAGCCGGCTTCAGCGACACCAAGGAAGAAGCGAAGGAGGTAGAAGGAGAGGGAGCCTTGGCTGAAGGCCATGAGGGTGGAGATGATTCCCCAGCTGATCATGATGCGGGCGATCCAGAGGCGGGCTCCGGTGCGTTGGAGGATTAGATTAGCCGGAACCTCGAAGAGAAAGTAACCGAGAAAGAAGATGCCCGCACCTGTGGCGAAGACTGCGTCGGAGAACCAGGGTACGTCGTGCATGGCTAATTTGGCGAAGCCGACGTTGACGCGATCGATGTAGGCGAGGATGTAGCAGGAGAAAAGAATGGGGATGAGTCGGAAAGCGACCTTTTGGTAGATGGGGGAGAGAGTCATGGGAGGAGGGTAGGGTGGGGGAATGTGATTTGGGATTTTTAATTTCGGATTTTGGATTGGTGGAGAGGGCGAAAGTGAGAATGTGAGAAACCCCGACGCCGGTCGGGGCAGGGTAGGAATGTGGCCCTACTTCGTCCCGCGGTTGCAGGACTTCGAGGGGCGCCCGCGACGGGCGGGTGGGGGGAATGTTAGAAGGGGATTAAGGGATTAAGGGGTTAAGGGGGGATTATGTTTAATTTTGAATGTTTAATTTTGCCCCGCGGTTGCGGGACGCGCTTACGCGCGGATTGAGAAGAGATTGCTCACGCTAAGGCCGCTAACCCTACTCCGCTCAGTCTCGGTAAACCTCGCTCAGCTACGAAGGGCGGGTGTGAATGGGGATAGTAAACCGCTAATGATGGGACAGAATTTGTCCCACCTGCTAGGATAGGGTTTCTGATGATGAAGCGTACTTTTCTAGGCTGGGAGGAGCCGGTGCTCGTGACTACGGCCAAGTGGTTACTGGCTAACTTTAAGGATTTATCGGACGTGAAAGTTGTGGTGCGTGGATCTCGTGCAGGCAGGCGTCTTCTCGAAAGGTTGGCGGTTGAGGCGGACAAAATGAAACGCCCCTTATTCCTGCCTCAAATATCGACGATTGCGCAGGTGGTGGAAGGTCTTTTCGATGCACCTGAGGGAATTCTGCCTTCGGCATCGGATCTCGTACAAAAGTTAGCCTGGATGGAGGCGCTCCGCCGAGTGCCCAAAGGGGAAAAATCCAAGTTGTTTGTCCTGCCTGAAGGAATCGGGCAGGGCGGGGATCCCGAACTTCTCCTCGGCAGTCGGCTCCAGAAACTGTGGAATGAGTTGGGGGGAGAGGGGCGATCGTTTGCGGATGTGGGGCGTATGATTGAGGAGAAAATGCCTGAAGCTCCTGAATCGGAGTCGGAACGCTGGCATCTCCTGGAGGAGGTCCATCGAAATTATGGCAAAATATTAAATAAGTTGGGGTGGATGGATCCTGCCGAGCGAAGAAACCTTTTAGCGGACAAGGGAAAGGTCAAAGACGTACAAGTAGTCCTAGTAGGGGTGGTAGAGATTCTGCCCATTTTCTTGAAAATGCTGGGGGCTCTTCCGCAATCGCCTCAGGTTCTCATCTTTGCGCCTGAGACAGAGCAAAAGGGCTTTGATGAGTACGGGAGATTAAATGTTCAGGTTTGGGCTAAGAGAAGTAGCGGGTTGAATGGGGGTGAAATCCATCCCGTGGTGCGAGCGGCGGATCAGTCGGCCCGATTGGCAGAGATGGCCAAGAAGTGGCCTGGAGCTACCTTGGCGATTCCAGAAGAGAGCGCGGTGGCTGGGATACGGGAGGCGCTGAGGGAGGGGGGAATGGATTCTCACTGGGCCGAGGGAAAGAGAATGGCGGAGGGTCGGGTGGCGACGTTTCTTCGGGCGGTGGTGGATTATGTTTCTCGAAAACCGGGCGAGGCGCCCTCTTGGGAGTCGGCTGCCCTGCTGATGCGCCATCCCGATGGGCTGGGAGACCAGCTCAAAGCGTCAGCAGACTTAGATAAATATGCGGAGGAGCATGTGCCCGAAAAGATGGAACCTTCCCCAGGAAGTATTGAGGGAGAGTGGGTGGCGAAACTAGAGAAAAAGATCGGTTTCGTCCCAATAGTGGATAGTGCCTCGAATCAGGCCAGCAAGATCACGCAGATGCTGTCGCACGTTTATGGATTGTTGGAGGTGAGTGTCGATATTCCCTCGGGACGGATGATGCGGGACTCCTTGCAGAAGGCCCGGAAAGTGATGGCAGAGCTAGGGTCGTGCTCATTGCCCTACTTAGAAAAGATTGGGGCAGCCGATTATTTACGGCTGATCCTTTCTGAAATGGAGGATTGTCAGGTTCCAGAGTCGGCTCGAGCGGGAGCGGTGGAGATGGTGGGATGGCTGGAGTTGGCGGAGGAAGATTCGCCTTCGGTTGCAGTGGCCTCATTTCATGAAGGGGCTGTGCCGACAAGTGTGACCTCGGACGAGTTTCTGCCAGGGAATTTGCGGGAGATCTTAGGGGTGAACGATAACGAGCGGCGATTGGCCCGCGACGCCTATGCGTTGGCGGTGATTCTAGGAACCCGAGCGGGAGGCCGTGGAATTGTGGGGTTAGTTGTACCTTCGTTTAATTCAGCGGGAGATCCTGTGAAGCCGAGTCGGCTCCTTCTCGGGGGTCTCCAAGGAGAAAGTCTGGCGGCACGAGTGCTGGCCTTAACGGAAAAAGAGAATCAGGAGAAGAAATTCGAACGGTTGGCGAGCGGACGTGGTTTTGGAGCCTTGCCTGCAGGGCAAGAGAAGATAAGCCGAGTTTCTGTAACCGGTTTTCGAGATTACCTGATGAGTCCCCGCTACTTTTATTTTTCTAAAGTTCTGAGGTTGGGGGCAGTGGAAGATGAGCCGGGAGAACTTTCGGCAGCTGGGTTCGGAACTCTGATTCATCGGGTGGCAGGGTCCTTTGCCAGGGAGGTGGGTCTGCGCGAGAGCATTCGAGAGGAGGAGATCTTCGCATTTCTTCAGGCGGAGCTGAATCGTCTTGCGATAGAGCGTTTCAGGAAGGAGCCGAAAGCGGCGGTGGGTTGGCAGTTGGAGTTAGCAGAGGAGAGGTTGAAGGCTTTTGCTCGGGTTCAGGCAAGGGAACGGGCTGCGGGCTGGAAAATAGTTCTGACGGAGGATGAGGGAGAGAAGAAAAAACCCGCTGAGATTGATCTAAAGGATTCTCAGGGTCGGAGTCTGACGGTTTATGGGCGTCCTGATCGAATGGATCGAAATGAGCAGACGGGCCGTTGGAGGATTGTGGATATTAAGACGAGCGCCACACCGAAACCCCCCGAGCGGGCCCATCAGCAAGCCGATGGGACGTGGAAAGATCTGCAAATGCCCTTGTACCGGGAGTTAGCGCCGATTGTCTTGGGAGGGGAAGGCAAGGATTGGGATGCGGGGAAGTGTGATCTTGTTTATTTTCAACTACCGAAGGATGTAGATAAATCGGGTATTTCGAAACCGATGGAGGAGAGCACGGTTCTGGGGGCACTGGAGAAAGCGAAAGAGGTGGCGGGTTCGATCTTGGATGGAAAGTGGGATGAAATTGGAGAGCTAGATTTGGAGATGACTCATCCTACATTTTTGGCGTTGTGCGGATTGGCGGGCATACCGCAAAGCGTGCAGGACGAGGAGACGGAGGAGTGATGAAGAAGCCTGCTTCGAATTCGACTCTAATTTCGGCTTCGGCGGGAAGCGGAAAGACTTATCAACTAGCGGGCCGGTTTCTCCGGATTCTACTCGAAAAGGATTTGAATGGTGGCCGAGTCGATCCCACGACTGTTTTAGCCACGACATTTACGCGGGCGGCGGCGGGGGAGATTCTTTCTCGGGTTTTAGGTTGGCTGGCTCGAGCGGTCTTTGATGCAGGAAAAAGGAGGGAACTCGGGGCGGTAGCTGGGGGAAAGAAAGAGCCTTCGGTGGCGGAGTGTGCTGCGGTGCTGGAGGAGCTGACGCAACGAATGCATCGTCTGCAAATCGGAACGATGGACGGTATCTTTGCCAAGGTGGCGCGCTCTTTCGGCCCTTCGGTTGGATTGCCTCCTACTTGGACGATTGCGCTTGGAGAAAAGTCGGTGGAGTTAGCCGAGTCAGCGGTCGACAGTCTTTTGGAAGGCGGATCTGGGCTGCGAATTCGTAAAGCGTGGAGGAAGTTTAAGGGAAAGGCGCCAGCACTAGGATTACGCGTCCAACTGATGGAAACCTTCGAGGAGTTGAGGTTGGATTTACGGGGAATTCAGAGTGATGGCATTTGGGAAAAAGATGGTGGGCCTATTCGATTGAGTGAGGAGGAGGTGATTCGCTTGAGAACGTTTTTGGGTGGATTCGTTTCTCCTGCCACCCGTTTTTGGCCGGATAATTTAGAGAAGATCAAACAGGCGCTGGTCACACCCCCGAGGTTGGTGGATATGCTGGAATTGAGCATTTTACGGAAGATGGCGTTGGGCGAAACGAAGTTCGATAAGGCGCAAATTCCTGGCCCGTTTGTGGAGGCTTTCATGGTGGTGGTACAAAAGGCAAAGAAGGAGATGGTTCGGTTGCACTGCGTGCGGGAGTCGGCTCTGGTGGATCTGGCGACGGAGTATGACAAGGCGCGTTCGGCTCAGTCGTACTTATCCGCGTCGTACACCTTTCGGGAGGTGGAGGCGGCGGCGTTGCGGGCGGCGGGGGGGCGGAAGTCGGACGATCTCTATTTTCGATTGGATGGGATGATTGAGCATCTTTTACTGGATGAGTTTCAGGATACTAGTCGGGGGCAGTTCGGCTTCTTTCAGCCCATCTTGGATGAGACCGCTGGAAAGGGCGGGCATGTTCTGGTGGTGGGCGATCGGAAGCAGTCGATTTACGGGTGGCGTGGATCGGATCCTCGCTTGCTGAAGGATGTGGAGGCGATCTTGCCGGGGGTAGAGCGGGAGTCCTTAAGTGAGAGTTATCGATCGAGCGTGGCGGTTTTAGAGTCGGTGGATAAGGCCTTCCATGAAATCGATAAGTCAGAACTCTTCCAAGAGAAGGGAAAGCCAAAAACTGAACTCGCGGCGGCGGCAAAAGGTTGGAAAGAGGAGTATAAGGATCATCGGTCTTCTCCAGCGGCGGCGGCGCAATCGGGTCAGGTGGTGCTATTTGTCTGCTCGGGTGGGTCCTTGGATGAGGTGAAGGCAGCTGTACGACGCAAAGTGGTGGAGCGAGCCGAGGCGCACAGCCAGAAAGAGACGGGAAGTTTAGGGATTTTGTGTAGGACCCATGCACTGATTCCGGGGATTTTGGCGGAGTTGAAAGCGCGTGGGATCGAAGCAAGTGGAGAGGGTGGGAATCCGCTGAGCGATAGTGCTGGGGTGGAGATGATCTTGTCTTTGCTAACTTGGGCAGATCATCCGGGTCATAGTGCAGGGCGTTACCACGTTTGCGCGGGAGGGATGGCGGACGTCTTTGGATGTGGTGATGTATCGCCCGTGTCGAAAGAGAAAGATGAGGGGGCGGCAGAGTTCTTAGGGGCTTTACGACGCGAGATAGTGGAAAAGGGTTTGGCGGAGGTTTTGGCCACGTGGATTGCGAAAAAGAAGTGGCGAGAGGCGGGCACGGCACACGATCAGATGCGATGCGCGCAGCTGGTGGAGCTGGCACGGGGATTTGATGAAGAGGGTGGGGGTCGATTAGCTCGATTTGTGCGCAAGGTGCGGACAGAGAGGGTGGAAAATCCTAGAGCCTCTTCAGTGAGGGTGATGACGGTGCACGGAGCGAAGGGGCTAGAATTTGATCGAGTGATTCTGGCTGATCTAGACCGTGGATTAAGTGCGAGGGGTGGAGACCGAATTAAGGTTCGGGTTCGAGATGGAAAGGCGGAGATTGTCCCTAGTGAGACGGATGCGGAGTTGATGGGATATCTCGACAGGTGCCACGAGGTCAAAGGGGAAGAGTTTATGGACTCTTTGAGTGTGCTTTATGTGGGGCTAACGCGGGCGAGGCGGGATTTGGAAGTGGTGGTGGGAGGGCCTCGGAGCAGGGAGAATTTGAGTTTAGGAAAGATTTTGCGAAGTCAGTGGGGTTGGTCGGAAAGTGAAACGGAGGGCGAGTTAAAGGTGACCGACTCCAAGGGGAGAGAGTTTAAGAAGGCAGAAAGGGCGGTGGTACCAAAGGATATTGGGGTGGCGGAGGCGGTTGGGGTTGCGCCACGGAAGCCGGAGGAGCGACTGGGATTGGAAAGTCCTTCTGCGCGGGAGGGGGGAGGAAAGGTGAAGTTGTCTCACGTCATTTCTCAGGGAAGCGGACGGGCCTTGGATAAAGGAACGCGAATTCATTCGTGGCTGAGTAAGATCGAGTGGATTGAGGGGAAAGTTCCTGATTCAAAGAGTTGGGTTCGGGAGGCGCCGGAGTTGTGGTGGGGGATGGATCGTGCGGAAGTGGAAAGAGAGGCCTTGGAAGTGGCTGAACAGGTAGGAAAGGAGATCAGCTGGGTTTTTGAATCGAAGGAGTGGAAGAAGAAATGGGTGGGTGTGGAGAAGTTGGAGGTTTGGAGGGAGAAGAGTTTTGCAGTGGTGTGGGAGAGGGAGGGAAAAAGTGAGGTTTTGACGGGAACATTTGATCGAGTGGTGGTGGGACGAGATGGAAATGGAGGGGTGGTAGGGGCCGAGGTGGTGGATTATAAAACCGATCGGTTGGAGGGGGATAAAGAAAGAAAGGAGCGGGCAGAATATTACAGGCCTCAGTTGGAGGCGTACGCAGCGGCCGTGGCGAAGCTAACTGGGTTGCCGATGGATAAAGTAACGACTCGATTAGTTTGGGTGGAGGTGGCGGCGACCCGCGAATGAGGAAAAGGATAGTATTGGCAAGAGGAGGCGAGGGAATGAGACTGGGAGTGCGATGATTACGAAGGATCCAATTTTTCAGAAAGTGGCGGGAGGGCTGGCGATCGGCTTGCTCGGGTTGGCTTGTTTAAATATTCTGCGTCCATTTTTTGGACCTCTGCTTTGGGCGGTGATTCTGACAGTGGCGGCCTGGCCAATATTTGTATGGATCTTGAGGGCGACGGGAGGGCGGAGGGTCCTTTCTTCTGTTCTGGCGAGTGCACTGGTGGCGATTTTTTGTCTGTTACCGATTACTTACGGGTTGGGGGTAGCGGCAAAATCTCTAGGTCCGGTTTCGCAAAGGTTGATGGAGGCTTCGAGGGAGCAGATTCCTCCTGCGCCGGAGGAGTTAAAGAAGTATCCCTTTGGGAACATGATCTTCCAACAGTGGGATAGTTTGCACAACGACCGGGAAAAGTTCATCTCGGACATTGCGCCCTTGCTTCGTCAGGCGGCGACGCGGCTTGGTTCATTAGCGGGTCGGATTGGGGTGGGGCTACTGGAGTTTTCCTTTGCACTGGTGATCTGCGCTTTCTTTTTTCATGGAGGTGAAGATTTGACGCGAGTGGCGAGGACAACTTTGAATCGTTTGTTTGGTTCTGAGGGAAGCGATCTACTGGAGTTGTCGGCACAGACAATTCGAAGTGTGATGCTGGGGTTGCTCGGGACGGCGGCGCTACAGGCGGCCTTGATGTGTTTTGGGTTTTGGATGGCGGGGGTACCGCAGGTGTTGCTGCTGGGTTTTGCGGGTTTCTTTTTTGCTAGTTTACAGCTTTCGACGGCGATTGTTTGGGCTCCAGTCGTTTTCTGGTTATTCCGGGAGGACAAGATGGGCTGGGCGATTTTCACTCTGATCTGGGGAATCGGGGTGGTGGGGTTAGTGGATAATTTTACAAAGCCTTATTTGATTAGTCGGGGAACGAATCTCCCGTTTGGAATTATCTTCTTAGGAGTGATCGGCGGATTCTTGGTTTATGGATTTCTAGGAATCTTTTTCGGAGCGACCCTGATGGCAGTGGCTTATCGCCTGCTGCAGGAGTGGTTGGCGGAGGATGGTTCTCGAAAAGCGGGTTAGACTTCGTCCTAAGTAATTCTTACGGATTCCTTGATAGAGGTTGGAATTGAGTAGGATCAATTCCTTGTTTTTACG
>CAMCDO010000019.1 GCA_945873585.1 Verrucomicrobia subdivision 6 bacterium
GTGGCGAAAATGAGTGAAGCGACTTTTCGAGCGGCCCTCCGGCCACTGCTGGACGAGTTGGGTAAGGGGCGCTGGCGTCCTCTCCAACCGCAGGAGCGCGCACTCCTGCGTCGAGCTCACCTTCTCGTCTGAAGAAAAGGAGGACCCGACGTGAAGCTCCGCTCCCAGCTTCCAACTCCTGAGCGGGCTTGGGATGCTTTCCTCGAATTTTCTCCGGGGAGTCGGGATGTGTTGGCGCAAAATGAGATTTTAAGCGCAGGATCGAAAAGTCCAAAAGATCTGCTGATAGAAAAGGGGTCGGGAAAATACAAAATCGAGTGGAAAAAGCTGGGGAGTCATGCGGGATCTCCCAGTAAAAAGTGGGAGGTACTGAGAACATGGCAACGGGCGGAGTTGGTGCGTCTAGGGTTCGTGGCGTTCGCCACCCCAGCGGTTTCCCCGAGCGGAGTGAGTGCCTTTTCGGTTTTGGCCGAGTTTACCTTGCAGGCTTCGCTTGGTCTGGTGCGAGAGGAGGCGCCAGAGACTGATCAAACCCATCTTGGGGTATTCTCGGTTCTGGCTTTAGGAAAGTTGGGGGCGGGCGATCTTAACTTTTTTTCCGATCTTGATTTAATCTTCTGTGGGGCAGGAGAAGAAAAAGGAGATGCGGAGACTCGCTTGGCACGGAGTCTGGTGGGAAAGATTGATGAACGAGGAGGGAATTCCCTTTACCGGGTTGACCTTCGATTACGTCCTGAGGGGGATCAAGGAACTTTGGTTCCTACGTCTGCGGGATTAGAAGATTACTACCAAGCCTACGGAGAGGTGTGGGAGCGATGTGCTTGGATTCGGGCTCGACAGGTCGGAGGAGATGCGGAGTCGGCGTACCACCTTTTTCAGACCTTACAGGCGTTTATTTATCCGAGAGGCCTGTCGCCCTCCGCTCTGGGGGAGCTGTTTCAGCAGAAATCACGGGCGGAGGACGAGCTGATTACTCCAGCGGACCGAGATCGGGAGATTAAGCGAGGACGAGGGGGGCTCCGGGAAGTGGAGTTTCCTGTATTGGGATTACAACTTCTACACGGTGCCACCCAACCAACGTTGCAGACGCATGATTTACGGCGGGCGATTCGTAATTTAGAAACGCTGGGGATTCTGCGGTCCGAAGAGGCGGAAACCTTGCTTGGCGGATATAACTTTTGGCGTCGATTAGAGGATCGTCTGCAAATGAGGCATATTCGACAGACGCATCTCTTGCCAGCGGAGGAGGAAGTCCGCGAGGGGTTGGCAAAAAGCATGGATTTAAGTTCAGCGGGCGAATTGGGCAATGCGGTGGATGGATGGCGCGATCGGGTTCGCACGGTGTACGACTCGATCTTCGCTGAGATTCGCCCTACGACAGTGGCTTTTGCGGGTTCGACCTTTCCCTCGTCGATTGATTGGCAAGACAAGGTGGTGGCGGAGGCGGCGTGGTCCAGTTTGGCGCCATCCGGCGAGGTACACGCTACGGCGAGGACGCGGGAGAATTTTCAGCGGATGAGGCCTCTTCTGGAAAAGCAGTTGGATGGATGTGCGCGACCTGATTTGGCCTTGGGAGAGTTTGCTAACTTTACCCAAGGGTATGGAGCTCGTTCGCTGTTGTACGAGAGTTTGTGTGTCAGTCCTCAAGCTCTCGAGCTACTCATACGGTTTTTTGAAAGCAGTCGAGCCCTAGGACCACGTTTAGTTGCGCACCCTGAACTATTTGAAGAGGTAGTTCAGGCTGGGTTGGACGGATCGAGAACATTGGCTTGGCACCGTGCGGCGTGGAAAATTGAGAAGAAAGACGGGGAGGAGGCGGTGGGAAAAGCGAGCCTTTACACGAGGGGGGAGGAGTTACGGATCGCGTTGCGAGGTTTGTTAGGATTAGCGCCGATTCCTATTTTACAGGCTGAGTTGACGGCTTTGGCCGAGGCGTCTTTGGGTTGGGCCTGGGAGTTTGCGGGAAAGCCGAAGTGGGCGTGGGTGGGACTGGGGAAGTTAGGAGGCGGGGCGTTGAGTTTCGGCTCGGACCTAGATTTGCTCGTGGTGGGGGAGGGAGAGGATTCGCTCCAACGGGCGATTCACTTTCTCAGTGCGGAGCGGGGGACAGGGCCTCTATTTAAAACCGATTTCCGTTTGCGACCGTACGCGGAGGGTGCGTTGGTGGTGCCAGTGAAAAGATATTCGGAGTATTACGGGAAAGAGGCGCAGTCGTGGGAGGTGCAAGCTCTTTGCCGTGCCCGGTGGGTTGGCGGAGCGAAGGGGGTGGGGCAGGAGTTCTGGCCAGCGGTGGAAAAAACTTGGAAGAAGGTAGGGCAGAGTAAGACATTTTTTGAGGAGGTGAAAGCGATGAGGGAAAGGATTGCGACCGAAAGGGTGAAGGTGGGCGAGGAGGCGAGGGAGTACAAAACGGCCCGTGGTGGATTGATCGATATTGAGTTTGCCGCCCAAGCTTGGCAGATGCGCCAAGGTCTAGTGGAGACGAGCACGGAAAAGGTTCTGCAGGCGATGAGGCAAGAGTTTCCCCGGGAAGCCGAATCACTTGTTCAAGGTTTGGAATTTTGGTCGCAAGCGGAGTGGTGGGTGCGGTTGGACGAGGGAAGAGGCGGGGTGCCTTTACCTGGGGTGGGGGTGAATCTGGAATGGCTAGCGAAAAGGTGTGGAGGACGAAATGGGAAGAAGTGGATGGAGAAGGTGGCAAAAGTTTTTCGCGAAGTACACCGAGCCTATGGGAAGATACTGGTGTAGGGGAAAGGCGCTCGACGATTTGCCTTTGAGACGGCATACTCACCTTTCTAAAAAACTTTATGGCTAAAGAGATCACCATGCCCGCTTTGAGTCCCTCTATGACGGAGGGAGTTTTGGCGAAATGGCACAAGAAAGTCGGCGACACGATTAAACCTGGGGAGGTGATCGCTGAGGTGGAGACGGATAAGGCCACAATGGATTTAGAGGCCTACGATAAGGGAACGATTTTGTTGATTGCCGCTCCAGAAGGTTCGAAAGTTCCGGTGAACGGGCGGATCGCGGTCGTGGGGGAACCTGGGGAAAAGGTGGATGCGGTGCCCTCGAGTTCGCCCACCACAGCATCAACTTCTTCTGGGGCCAAAACCGTAACGCAAACCGCGCCGGTGCCTGCGGCGGTCGTGGTTTCTTCTTCGGGGCGGGTGAAGATTTCTCCTTTGGCCAAAAAAATTGCCAATGAAAAAGGGGTGGATGTGACTCGCGTGGCGGGTTCGGGACCTGGGGGTCGGATTGTGCGCCGCGATGTCGAAGCGGCACAAGGGGGAGGATCGGTTCGATCTGCGACAGGAATTTTTGGCGGGAAGCCGATTGCGCCGGACGGGGTTCGTCCGGTTTCCCAGATGCGGGCGGCGATCGCCCGTCGGTTGGTTGAGAGCAAGACGACCGCTCCCCATTTTTACGTTGAGCGTGAGGTAGACGCGGCTCCCTTGGCTAAATTGCGGACTTCGGCCAACGTGGCGTTAGAGATGGCGGGAGAGAAGTTGAAATTGAGCGTGAACGACTTTGTGTTGAAAGCGGCGGTGGAGGCCCTGCGCCGGGTGCCTGCGGTCAATTCATCGTGGGAGGGGACTTCGATTCGTCAGCATGGGGCAGTGCATTTGGCTTTTGCGGTGGCTTTGCCTGATGGGTTGATCACGCCAGTGATCCGTAATGCTCATGCGAAGGATTTTCGGACGATTGCGCGAGAGGCGAAAGAGCTTGGAGCGAAGGCAAAGGCCGGAAAGTTGCAGCCCGAGGAGTATACGGGTGGGACGTTTACGGTGAGCAACCTAGGAATGATCGGAGTGGAGAGATTTTCTGCGATTTTGAATCCTCCTCAGGCGGCGATTTTGGCGGTGGGGGCGACGGTGAAGAAGCCGGTGGTGGCTTCGAACGGGGCGATTATTCCTGGGGAAAGAATGAGTCTGACTGTTTCGGCCGATCATCGGGTGGTGGACGGCTTGATGGCGGGGGAGTTCCTTAAAGCGTTGGTGGAAGTGTTGGAAAGTCCCGGCGTTCTTTTGATGTAAGGGAAATTTATGGCGACTTATGATCTGGCATTTTTAGGTGGAGGCCCGGCCGGTTATGTCGGTGCGATTCGGGCGGCTCAGTTGGGGAAGAAGGTAATTGTCATCGAGAAGGAACGTGCGGGGGGGACTTGTCTGAACTGGGGTTGTATTCCCTCCAAGTCGCTTCTGAAGAATGCGGAAGTGTACCAGCATATCCTGCACGCGGAGGATTTTGGGATTACAACAGGAAAGGTCTCCTTTGATTTTGCAAAAGTGATCGGAAGAAGCCGCAATGTTTCCGATCGGATTGCGAAGGGAGTCGAGTTCCTCCTCAAGGCCAAGAAGGTGGATTATCTGGTTGGAGAAGGAAAGCTGGGGACAGACCGCAAGATCAAGGTGAAGACGGCGGATGGGAAGACCCAGGTGATTGAGGCGACGAATGTTATGTTGGCCACGGGGTGTGTTCCGCGAGTTCTGCCTGGGATGAAGGTGGACGGCAAGGTGGTGATGACCAGCCGCGAAGCCTTGGAGATGAAGAAACAGCCCAAGAGCATCGTGATCCTTGGGGCGGGGGCGATTGGAGTGGAGTTTGCTTACTTCCTACACTCTTTTGGAACGAAGGTGACGCTGGTGGAAATGAAGCCGCGGGTTTTGCCGATCGAGGATGAGGAGATTTCCGACATGTTGGGCAAGAACTTGGCCAAGCAGGGGATCGAGATTCTGACCGAAACCTCGATGGAAAGCGTCACTGCTTCGGCCTCTGGGGTTAAGGTGAAGTTGTCGGGGAAAAACGCCAGGACGATCGAAGCGGATGCGTTGCTCTGTGCGGTCGGGGTTCAAGCGAATTTAGAGGGGGCGCTGGATGTGGGGGTGAAGCTGGAGTTGGAGAAGGGCTATGTGAAGGTGGACGGAAGATATAAGAGTTCGATGGCTGGAGTATTTGCGGCCGGGGACATTATTGGACCGCCTTGGCTGGCCCACGTCGCCTCGTTTGAGGCGATCGAGGCGGTGAACGGAATTTTTGATACTAAGTACCAGCCGAAGAAGGTTGGGATTTTTCCTGGTTGTACCTACTGCCAACCGCAGGTGGCGAGCATTGGGCTGACTGAGGCGGCGGCGAAGGAGAAGAAGCTAAAGTTTAAGGTCGGTCGGTTCCCGTATCGGGCAAGTGGGCGGGCTGTGGCAAGTGGCGATTCGGAAGGGATGGTGAAGGTTCTGATCGGGGAACCGCATGGGGAGATTCTCGGTGCACATATTATCGGGGCGGAGGCGACGGAGTTGATCGGGGAGGTGGGATTAGGAATGACGTTGGAGGCGACGGCGGACGAGATTGCTGGGACGATTCACGCTCATCCGACGTTGACTGAGATGATCAAGGAAGCGACCGAAGCGGCGGTCGGCCACGCGATCCATATTTAAAAACGGCCTGCCGGATGTCGGGCCCTACCCGTGATGATTTGTAAAGCACCCGTGGCGTTGACGATTGCCGGATCGGACAACTCGGGTGGAGCGGGAATTCAGGCGGACTTAAAAACTTTCACGCGCTTGGGGGTGTATGGAACGTCGGCTTTGACCTGTGTGGTGGCGGAGCATCCTGGGAGAGTTTCGAGAATCGCGGCGGTTGAGCCAAAGATGGTGGCGGAACAGATCAAGTTGGTTTTTGAAGCTTTTCCAGTGGGAGCGGTGAAGACGGGGATGCTGTTTTCTTCCGCAATCATAAGAGAGGTGACGAAGCAGTTGGGCAAGAGAAGGGGGCTGAAGCTGGTGGTGGATCCTGTGATGGTGGCGACAAGCGGGGCGGCACTGCTCAAGCCGGATGCGGAGCGGGCGATGGCAAAGTTTCTTTTCCCCCAAGCAACTCTTGTGACTCCGAATCTGGATGAGGCGGCCCGATTGGTGGGAAGGAAGTTGAAAAATCCGGAGCAGGCGAAGGAAGCGGCTCGGGAGTTGGCAAAAAAATGGAAAGTTCCGTTTTTGGTGAAGGGGGGGCATCTAAAATTGGCAAAGGCGGAGGATTATCTGGCTTGGCCGAACGGAAAGTTAAAAACCTTTACGGCATTACGGTGCAAAGGAGTGGAGACGCATGGAACGGGGTGCACCTACTCAGCAGCGATCTGTGCTGGACTTGCAAAGGGGCTTTCGTTGGAGAAGGCGGTTGGAATTGGAAAAAAGTTCATTACTCGGGCGATCTGGAGGCATCTGAAGCTGGGTCGGTATACGCCTTTGAATCATTTGCAGGCTTGAGAATTTGGGCGGGCTCATGTCCCGCATTCTCGGAACGCAGAAGCGCGCAAAGCCCCGACGCGGGTACGGGGTAAAGCCACTAAGGGGTGATGTAGGTTTGGGTAAAGGTTTCGTTTGAGGGAAGTGTAGCTGGGGTTAGCCTTTATCTGTATGAAAACGATTTGGCCGATGCGGCGGCCTTTGTTTCCCGTGGCGATAGCTGGGTTGGTCGGGACGGTGGTGGGCTTAATTATTGCTCCGCACCCGCTAGTGGGGTTGGGGTTCGCTTTTTCTTTCGGGATTCTTTCCTGGTGGGGTCCGAAGAAGTGGAGAACCCCTGCGATCTGGCTGTTTGCTTTGGCTGTTTTCAATCTGTACGCGGGAGCGAGAGCGTTTGCGCCTTCGGCCGATTCCCTTCGTGCACGGGCCGGGGAGAAAGGGGGGACAGTCCAGGTAGAAGGTTGGATAGCTGAGTTGCCCACGAAGAGGGTATGGGATGGTGGCGGGGAGGCTTTGGAAGCTGAGCTGGAAGTTGTGCGATTACAGGGTGAATCGGGTTGGGAGAGAACCAGCGGAAGAGTTTTAATGCGGGTAGATCCTGCACCAGAAAAGATTCCCCAAGTGGGAGAGATCGTCCGGGTGGTGGGTTATTTGGCACTACCTGCGGAAGCGCGCAATTCGGGAGAGTTTAACCGAGTACGGCATCTTCGTTCCCGTGGGCTAGATTATATTTTGCGAACTCGGCCAGAAGACTTGGAGTGGACGGTGGGATCGGAAGTCGCTGGGTGGGCGCGGATGGCGGCGGGTCTGCGTGCGCATATGTTGCAGGCGACGGCATTGGGGCTGGAGGATGATCCTGAGGCAGCGGGTCTGATTGCCGCGATGCTTTTCGGTTTTCGGGATGGGGTGGGGGAGGAGTTGAGGGAATCGTTTCGAGCGACGGGCACATTGCATCTTTTTGCGGTGAGCGGTCAAAATCTGGCGGTGGTGGCGGGAATGCTTTTGTGGATATTGGCCCTGACTGGGGCGGTGAGGTGGCGATGGGCCTGGGTTACGTTGCCGATGGTTTTTCTTTTCTGTTTAGCGACGGGGATGGAAGCGAGTGCGGCACGGGCGTTTATCATGACAACGGTGCTTTATTTGGGTTGGATCATGGGAAGGCCGATGGATCCAGCGAACTGGCTGGGGGCGGCTTTGTTGGCGTTGTTAATTTGGGATCCGCGTCAGGTGGGGGATACTGGGTTTCAGCTCTCGTTTCTAGTTGTGGCAGGGTTGATGGTGATGGCGGGTCCGCTTCAGGCACGATTGATCGCTTGGGGGAGGCCCGATCTTTGGATTCCTTCTCGATTGGTGGCGCCGTGGAGAAGGTCAGGGCAGAGAGTATGGGTGGCGGTGGCTACAGTGGCGGCAGCCTCAGCGGCGGCGTGGGTGGGATCGTTAGTTCCAGGCATTCTTCTTTTTCATCAAATCATTCCAGTGGCGTTGTTGGCTAATGTGGTAGCGGCTCCGGTGGCTGGGGCGGTGACGGTTTTGGCAGCGGTTTCCTCGGTGGTGGCTCCGATTGCGGGCGGGGTGGTAGCGGTGGGGGTGAATTTAGTGAATGGGAAGCTGGTGCATTTCTTGGCGGCGATCTTGGGGTGGATGGCGACGTGGCCTGGAGGGCATTTTGCGGTGGCAGATCCACGAGTGTGGTTTCAAAGGGGACCGGCGGCCGAAATTCTTTCGGTGGAGGGGGCAGCGCCGACGCTGATTTCGGGGCGAGATGGACGATGGTTGGTGGATCCGGGCTCCAAGATTGCGTGGGCAAATTCCGTACGGCCTTTTTTGAACTGGTCTGGGGTAAATGGCTTGGAGGGGGTGGTGTTAACTGCGGGATTATCGAATCGATCGGGTGGGGCAGAGGAGTTGAGAATGGCGATGCCCGTAGGTTGGTGGGCGGAATCGGGTCTAGGAGGAAAATCTGGGTTTATCAAACAGTGGAGGAAGAAAATGGCGGAGGATAAAGTGGGAAGAAGATATTGGCGAGCGGGTGATGAGGTGGATCTAGGAGCGGAATGGAAGGTGAAGGTTCTTTGGCCACCTTTGGGAGGTGGGAGTGGGCGGAGCGAAGATGAGGGGATTGTATTTCGTCTGGATTGCGGGAAGGCGCGGTTGCTTTGGGCGGGAACGATTTCGGCTGAGGGAGAAAAGGAGTTGGTGCGGGTGTATGGGGCGGACTTGGAAGCTGGGGTGTTGGTGCAGGGGCCCGCCAAAGAGGGTGGGATGAATTTGACGCAGGAGTGGTTGCAAACGATTCAACCGAAAACTTTGATCCGTTCGGCAAAGCCGATGCAGGATGATCCTTCGTTATCGGTGGATATAAATCGGTTGGCTGGGGCGTTGGGGATGGAGGTGGTGCAGTTGAAAAAAAGCGGGGCGGTGCGGTTGCAACCGGATAGGGCGATTGGAACGTGGCGGTGGGAGGGAATGCCAAAATAGTTTTCGACGGGGTTGCAAGGGATTGGTAGGCGATGGCTGCGATCAGGGTCGGAGTGGGCAGCCAACAGTGGGGGCTTGGGGAATTCCGGAAAGGCCGGGCAGGTCGGATGAGAGTGGGGGCAGGTGGAGTCGAGAAAAGAGATCGTTGAGACTGGCGAGAGAAGTTCCGGGCCAGATGGCGGAGACGAGCCCATCGGGTTGGGCGAGAATAAAGCATCCCGACTTTGTGATCCCCAAGCGGCGGCCAACTTTGGAGTCGGGGTCCTGTAGGGAGGGGAGATCTGTTCCTATCTTGTCCATGAATGCATGAATCTGAGCGGGGGTATCGGCGAAAACAAAATACCAGGCAGCCTTAGTTTCGGAATTCTTCATGGCCAAGATGAAATACTTTGCGAACTCGAGACTGCAGTCGCAGTCGTGGGAGAAAAAAACAAAGACTAAAGGTTTTTCTTTGGGGAGTGAGGACCAGGGGGCGAGCTGTCCATCGAGATGGCGAAATACGCTTTGGGAAATGTTTTGCCCTGTGGACTGGTTGAGAGTTTGCAGGTCGGAGGGCGGGGTGGGATGGCGTCGTGATGTCTTTTCGTTTAAGGCAGCAGGTGGTGGTGAAGCGGGACGAGTGAATCCATAGATCAGGGCGGCCAGAGCGACAAGGAAGAGGGCGATGGGCCATGGGGATTTCATGGGTCTAGTGGGCGGGCATGGCGATCCATGGGGGGACAACGCTTCCCGCCACCCAACCGTTGCGTCGGCGAATTTCCTCTACGGTGAGGCGTGGATCTTTTAGGTAGATGTAGTAGTCGTCTTGCCGTTCAAAGAGGTCGCCTTTGGCTTCGCGGGTCTCGCTAATCACCATGTTGCTGGTGATGCGAATATGAAAATAGCCACGGATAAGCTCGTCGTATTTCGAGGGGAGTAGTTTGAACTGGAAGGGAATGAGGGTTTTGCTTGGGACAATCTCTCGGATCTTTGCCTCGGACCCTTCGGGAGTCTCCTGAGGAACGGAATCCCAGTGCCCGTCCGCCTGATAAAAAATTCTGAGGGACGGACCGAGAACAAAGAAGCCACGGGATGAGTCGTAATTCTGGAGGAACAGATTCGCACGGACATTGCCGTCGTCCATTGCCTCGATGGATTCGACATCGGCTCGGAGTTGGCGGAAGGCGATCTCCTCGGTGATGCGTTTCTTCTCTTGTTTGGCCCATAGCTGACGGCCTTGGGACCAGGCGATGATTCGATCGGCAGAGAAGAGAAGGGCGGCGCTCAAAATTAAAGTAGCTAAAAAGAAGGAGGCAGGGCCACGCCACTCGCCGACGGGTGCGGGGGTGGGTGTTTCTTGGGTGGCAAGGTTCTGGGGAGTCTTCTCAAAAACGGGTCCACGTCTATCGATCAGTGAGGAGGGAAAGGTTGGAGCGGAGGGTTTGGCTGTAAGGGAGAGTTCTCCAGCGGACATTTGGAAAATCCGATCAGCCAAAGAGGCGAGTTGGTCTCCATGGGTAACGGCGAAGATGGCGAGTTCCCGTTCGTCCCGGAGTTCCTGAAGAACTTTGAGGATTTCTTCTTCGGCTAGGGGATCGAGATTGCTGGTGGGCTCGTCCAGTAGGAGAAGGGAGGGTTCATGTTGAAGGGCGCGTGCTAGGGAGACGCGACGCTGTTGGCCGCCTGAAAGTTCATGGGGAAACGCATCCCAGCGTTCTCCCATACCGAGGCGGGCGAGAAGGGTTAGAGCGCGTGAGTAGGCTTGTTTTTGGGACTCCCCAGCAAGCATTCCTGGGAGGGCGGCATTATCCAGGGCGGTGAGTCCAGGAAGGAGGGAGTTGGTTTGGAGCATGAAGCCCATTCGGCGGGAGCGGAGATGGGCGAGTTTATGGGGAGAGAGTTGGAGAAGGTCGATTCCTTCGAAATGAAGGGTTCCGTGATCTGGGCGGGCAAGGGCGCCTAAGAGGGCCATGAGGGTAGATTTTCCAGAGCCAGAACGTCCGCAGACGGCGACAAACTCGCCCGGCTGAATTTCGAGGGAGACTTGGTGAACGGCGGCGATGGAACCGCGCCGAGCGGGATAGATCCGGCTAAGATTGTGGGCGGAGAGGACAACGCTCATTCGTTATTTTCTCGGAGGAGTTGGTAAAGTTCCCGACCGGCAAGACGCCATGAGGGGAGTAGGGCGCCGAGTCCGGCCACGAATGAACAAAGGAAGAGGCTGAGAAGGGCGGAAAAAAATTGAAAGGAAAGGGAGGGGAGCTCGAGGGTGATGCCGCGGGAGGTGAGGAGATATCCGAAAGTTCGGACGAAGATGGCTAGTCCGGTAGCGCCAAGAAGGACTCCGAAAAGGGCGCCGAGAAAAGCACAGAGGGCGGCTTCCATTGCCAACCATAAGGAGAGTCCGATTCGGGAAAGTCCTAGAGCGAGAAGGAGGCCTAATTCTGATTTCCTTTCGGCCACGATTCCGGCGTAGACGACGAGAATAAGGAGTCCGGCCATGAAGAGGCTAAGGAGAGTGAAGGTGATGGAGCCGGTGAGGATGGTGCGAATGGATTGGCGGATTTGGATGCCGAGGCTGGAGCCGCTGATGATTTGAACTTGGGGAACGGAGGAGAGGGCAAAGCGGACGTGGCCTGCTCCAGCGCCTGGGGACAAGCGAAGGAGAAGGGCTGATGCGGAGTTGGTGATCGGAAAGGTGCCGAAAGATTGCAATCCGCGAGAGCGACATTCTTGGGCGAGTTCTTCCATGGTGGAAAAGGATCCGAAGACAGAGCGTTCGGTGGGGCCGACGCCAGTCAGGTCGAGTTTTCCCCAGACGACGAGACTTTTTCCAAAGAAATTTATAGTGGAGCCGAGGGGTTCGGAACGGCGTCCACCGATAAGAACATCGCTGAGGGAGAAGGGCCGAGGCAGGTGTTCCCGAACCCAGGGTTGTAGGGTGAAATCGGTGAGAGGGTCGAAGGCAATTAGGTCGGTTTCGCCATGGCCTTCGTCGGAGGGGAGAGAGAAGTGACGTTGAGGGGATATTTTTTCCAATCCTGGGAGAGTTATGATTTGGGTGAGAACTGAGGGGTCGAGCAGAGGTGCATTGGGTTCCCCCGTAAGGAGGGCGGCGGTCAGGTTATGAGTGATGCCTTTGGGAAGAATGAGGAGGTCGGCGCCGAGGCGGTTGAGGGAGGATTCGAGTCCGCGTCGAATTGAATGGCTGATAACTAGAGTGAGAAAGATGGAGGACGAGCCGATGGAGACGGCGAGGGCAAGGAGGAGATACCGGCCTGAGCTTCGTCTGGCTTCTTGGAGAAGCAGACGAAACGCCAGCGGTAGTAAGCGCAATCTATGAAGCAGAGGGGTTAGACCGTGCAGCTTCGGCTATATTTCATCTCTTCCACTTTGGAGGGGACGATGACGCAGTCGTGGTGACCACCGAAGTTAGGCATGTAGCCGACCTGTTCCAGAGTATCCTGCCGGAAGACAAAGGCACCGGCTTCCATGCGTTGGAATCCTGAGAAGATGGCTAAGACATACTTACCGTCGTAGGTGGTGGCGGTAGTTTGGGTATCCACGCCCACGTTGCGAAACTTTTTCACGATTTTCCAGTCCTTGGTGGTGGCGACATAAACATCCGACTTCATCGGCTTGGGGCGGAGGACAGTTATGAAGCATTTCGAGCCATCGATGGAAAAGTTGACGTGGAAAGGGGATGGGTATTCGCCCTGCCATTCTTTGTCTTTGATGAAAGTGACTCGTTTCCAAGCGCGCGGATCCTCGTTGGAGGTGTCGAAGACCGCAACATTGTTAGCTCGGAGATTGTTCATCATGACCAAATGATTCCCGGAAGGATTGAATCCTGTCTCATGGATGGGGTTACCGATGGAGGGCAGGGTGACTTCCCAAGTGTCGGGGCTGTTGGAGACTTTTTTAATGGGCCAATTATCGGCGAGGCCTTCATTGGCCATGAGATAGCAGATGGGTTCCATGGAGGTGCGATCGATAATGAAACCGCCTCCGCACATGCGAAGGCCAGCGATGGAGTAGCGGTTGCGTGGATCGTGAAGGCAGAAGTCGAGTCCCGTCAGAGTATGAGGACTGGCGCCAGGGGTTTGGCCTTTTTCGACGAGAAGCTCGGCCATAGGAGCCATCTCGTAGTTGAGTTTGTTGCCTTTGGTTCCGTAGTAGTCGTATTTGCCGTCTTTTCCGGGAGCCAATTTGACGAGTCGGATGGTGCCACCCTTGGTCCAAGTTTCGGCTAGGACTTTGGAGTTGGGTGCCCAATCGGCGCGGAAGGCGGAGAGTACCTTGGTTTTGTCCTGACCCCGAGCGCGGGAGAAAAATCCCACAACATCTTTTTGACCGTCGGCACAAGCGAAGCCGTTTCCGTCTGGGAAAGGGACCGTGTGGACGCCAAGACCAATTCCGGTGGTTTCTGAGACATCCTCAAGGAGTTCCATCTGATTGGATTTTCCGTCGTAGCCAACGCGGTAGATGTGGTTTCCCATGCCGTACTTGTCGAGCATGCCGTGCTCTTTGATTTTCGTATTGAGACCGTACATCAAAACGTTCTCACCGCCTTGAGTAGAATTGATAAATTCAAAGCCTTTATAGGGATCCCCGCTGTCAGCGTAAAATGCGGCTAAGTGATGGGAAATTGGGCAGGAGTCCCCGTAGTTCCAGTAGGAGATCCACGCGAGTGTTTTTTGAGTGGCTAGATCTACGGCGTGGGTGCCCCCGCCGAGTTTTTGTGGGGTGAGGTAGATGTATTTTCCGAGAGATTCGCGAATCCCCTGATAGACGGCGTCTTCCATAAGAATACCATCTTCGTTTTTGGCGGCGTAGGAGGTACTGGGGAGGTAGCGGGTGAGGCCGGCTCCGGTGAGCCCAGCGAGGCCAGCAAAACCGTAGTAAAAGAAGCGACGGCGGCTGATTTTTTCAAGGTGGGGATTGGACATCATGTGATTTTGAATAGGCACCATGCGGGAACAAGAAAAAAAACTTGCGAAAAGGTCGGAGCTTCGTAATTTTCGAAATGAAATATATCTATGCCTTGATCGTCGGAATGATTGTTGGGGTTAGTAGTGTTCAGGCGGAGGAAGATTTCATCAACCGCTTGGCCTGCGTGATTAAGGCGGACGGAACAATTGCCCGTGGCTATAAAATCGAAAGTTGCGAGCTAAAGGGGATAAACGAATATGTGATTACTTGGAAAATTCCACTCCAAGGAAAAATCCCTCAGGGCGTGGTGAAGACAAACTTTTCCGCGACCATCGGAAGTGCCATGACAGAGCCGGTCGAGGCTGGTCTGATCACCGTTTCGCTGGATAAGGATCCAAGTAAGATGGTTGTCCATACCTTTAATAGTAAGGGTGAGCCAGCCGCGAGGCCTTTTCATATCGCCGCTTTTCGAGATTACTGATTTTGGGCAATCCAGAACTGCCTCTGGACTCTTGACCGACCCTATAATTTCTTAGCGGCGGAAAAAGAGGTGAGTGGAGAGGTAGTAGAGTTTGCCGGCTTGAAGGTGGAAGGAGTGAGGTCCGAGACTGACTTGGACTTTGGAGCTACTGTCCTGTTTCTGCCCAAGAAAGCGGAGCAGTTTACTGAAATGAAACGGGGCGACATAGCGGATGACGGGAGCGTCATCGGGGAGTTTAGCGATTTCGCGTGCATCACTGATGGCGTCCTCGAGATATCCAGTAGCATCGACCAATTTCAGATCGAGAGCTTGTTTTCCTGAGATAATTCTACCGTCGGCCATTTCACCAGGGAGTTTATGATTGGGGAAGTGGCGTTCCTCAATGACGATCGAGGAAAAGCGTTCGAAGGTCTCGCCAATCATATCTTGGACGAGTTTCTTTTCCTGCTCGGTGGTGGGACGAGAGGGGTTGAGAAGATCTTTGAGAGTACCGCTTTTGAAGGTGAGGGTGGAGAGACCGAGGATTTTGGAAAGGCCTTCGTAGTTGAGGGCCTGCATGATGACGCCGATGCTTCCGGTGATACAAAGTTCGTGGGCCACGAGATGGGATCCGCCCATGGCGGTGTAGTAGCCGCCTGAGGCGGCGACGGAGTCTAGGTAGACGATGACGGGTTTGGTTTCACGAACGAGAGTGAGCTCGTGGTAGAGGTTATCGCTGGCGGTGACTTCGCCGCCTGGGCTATCGATGTGCAGGAGGATGGCAGCGACGGAGTCATCGTCGGCGGCTTGGCGAATCTGGAGGATGAGATCGTCGACCATGCTGGATCCGATATCTCCTGGGACTTCTTGGGCGATGACTCCAAAGAGGTCGATCTTGGCGATGCGCTTCTTTTGGGAGTCGTTTCCTTCGACTAATTCTTCTTCGAAGGAGGGGGCAGATTGGAGATGGGGGGCTCCTGAAAACAGATGGTGGTCTTTGGAGAGGAAGAGGAGATTGGCGACGAGACTGGTTGTGAGCAGAATGAGGCCAATGAGCAAAAGAGTTTTTGGAAGGCGGGGCATGGGAAGGAAGATGATGGAGCAGGAAGGGATTGTTCGCAAGGGCTGTTGGGTAAGGGTGTTGGCGGCGGTCACAGCAGCACAAAGGAGTGGGGTGAGAAGTGCGGTGGGGATTTCGGGTGGGGCGGATAGCGTTCTTCTTGCGGAAGCATTGTGGCGGAGTGGGGCGAAACCGATTCTTTTTCACTTTAACCATCGTTGGCGTGGTCGGGTGGGGGCTGGAGATGCGAAATGGGTGGCGGCGTGGGCCAGGAAAAGGGGTCTGCGGGTAGTGCTGGGGAGGGCCGAGAGCGTGGGGCGAACGGGGGAGGGTGAGGCACGGACGGCGCGGTGGTCTTTCTTCCAGCAAGCGGCCAAGAGGTGCGGGGTGAGGGAGCTATGGTTAGCGCATCAAGCGGATGATCAGGCGGAGACGGTTTTGATGCAGTTGTTGCGCGGGGCAGGAGGAGATGGACTGGCGGGAATGGCGGTTCGATCGAGGCAAGGGAAGGTGGTGGTGGTTCGGGCGATGATGGGCTTCACGAGGGAAGAAGTGAGGCAGGCGGCGCGGGAGGTGGGGTTGAGTTGGCGGGAAGATAAGACGAACGAGGATGAAAAAGGGTGGAGATCGCGAGTTCGGCACAAAGTTTTGCCCTATTTATCTAAGGTGTATGGGCGAGAGGTGCGGGGAGCGCTATGCCGAGCGGCGGAGATTATGGCGGGCGAGAAGGAGTATTGGGAAAAGGAGTTGGGCAGGATTTCGATTCATCCCGATGTGCGGGAGTGGAGGAATAAAGCGGTGGCCTGGCAAAGGAGGGCGATTCGAAGCTGGCTGGGAAAGAGAGGATATCTTGGGGCAAACCTGGCGGAGGTGGAAGGAGTGCGAAGGCTCTTGGTGGGAGGGAAAACGGCGGGTTGGCAGGTGCGAGGGGGGGGGCAGGTACGGAGATCAGGAAACAGGCTCTCCTATGTGCAGGAAAGGGGTCGGATTGCTAAACCCAAAAAGGGGTGATACCTTTCTATTCCCCTCTTATGGCGACTCCTCGATCCAATCACCGTAAACCGCCGAAATTACCTCGGCCACCGATGCGTCGCCCAGACCCCGCGAAAGGGGATGGCCCAAATTGGCGTGGGGTGGTGCTCTTTCTTGTTTCGGCCTCGGTCTTGCTTCTGGCTTTTTACGCTCATCAGAACCAGAACGCGGCGTCAGTTCGAGATCTTACGTTTTCTGAGTTCGAGGGATATCTGAAGGAAGGGAAGGTGAAAGAGGTGGTTTTGAATGTGGAGCCAGCGGCCAATGTGCGTTGGCTCTCAGGGAAATTCGAACCGTCGGAAGCCCTAAAGAAAAGTGTGAGAATGGATGCGCAGGGGAATACAGGATATAAAGTAACGGTCGACCTCGCCTTTAAGCAAAATCTGGAGCAGGTGTTGGCGGCGAACGGCTTTCCGCAAGTGAGTCAGAAGGTGGTAGATAATTCGATGTGGCAAGCGCTGGCGGGGACGCTGCCCTTTGTGCTCTTTGTCTTGATCATGTATTTCTTCTTCCGCCAACAGATTCGGATGGCGGGGAAATCGGCTTTTAGTTTTGGTAAGAGCAAGGCGCGCATTGTCTCGAAGGATAAAAATAAGATTACCTTTGCGGATGTGGCGGGGGTGGAGGAGGCTAAGGACGAGGTGAGCGAAATTGTGGAATTCCTACGGGATCCGAAGAAATTTCAAAAATTGGGTGGGCGCATTCCAAAAGGAATTTTGATGGTGGGGCCTCCAGGAACGGGAAAGACCCTTCTAGCAAAGGCGATCGCGGGCGAAGCGGACGTGCCCTTTTATGGGATCAGCGGATCGGATTTTGTGGAAATGTTTGTTGGGGTGGGAGCCTCGCGGGTGCGGGATATGTTTGAGCAGGGGAAGAAGACTGCGCCTTGCCTAATTTTCATCGATGAAATTGACGCAGTGGGGAGGAGTCGAGGTCATGGGGTGGGTGGGGGGCATGATGAGCGAGAGCAGACCTTGAATGCTTTGCTGGTGGAGATGGATGGGATTGATACGGCGGAAGGGGTGATCATTATTGCGGCGACCAATCGGAAGGATGTGCTCGACCCAGCCCTCTTGCGTCCGGGTCGGTTTGATCGGGAAGTGATGATTAACTTGCCTGATGTGAAGGGACGGGAAGAAATCTTGAAGGTTCACGCTAAGAAAGTGAAAGCGATGGAGAATGTTTCTTGGGCGACATTGGCCAGAAGCACTCCTGGATTTTCGGGAGCGGAATTGGCCAATGTGATTAACGAGGCGGCCTTAATGGCGGCGCGACGGGATGCGGAAGCGATCACTCAGAAAGATTTAGAGGAGGCTAGGGATAAGGTGCGGTTTGGACGAGAGCGTAGGAGTTTGGCGATGAGCGATGAGCAGAAAAAGTTAACGGCTTATCATGAAGCGGGGCACGCCATTTTGAACATTGTTTTGGAACATACGGATCCGTTGCACAAGGTATCGATTATTCCGCGAGGTCCAGCCTTGGGGGTGACAATGATGTTGCCGACGGAGGATCGGTACGGATACGCCAAGAAAAAGGTTTTGGATGATCTCTGCGTGGCGATGGGTGGACGGGTAGCGGAGGAGATGTTTTTGGGGGATGTTTCCAGCGGAGCCAGTGGAGATATTAAGATGGCAACTTGGTATGCAAAGAAGATGGTTTGCGAGTGGGGGATGAGCACGCGGATGGGGATGGTGGAGTATGGAGAGCATGAGGATTATGTGTTTTTGGGGCGGGATATCGGGCGTTCCAAGGGGTATAGCGAGAAAACGGCGAGGGAGATTGATGAGGAGGTGCATCAGATCGTGAATGGGGCACATGAACGGGCGAAAAAGATTTTGGAGGAGCATCGCACCAAGGTGGAGTGGGTAGCGCTGGCTCTCCTCGAGTATGAGACGCTGGATGGGGCGCAAGTGGAGGAGATTGTGAAGTTTGGTAAGATGATGAACCCTCCGCCCAAGGGGATCTCTGCGCCCTCGACTCCGACCCCGAGTGAAGCCTTGCCGGTGAATCGGCCGATTGAGAAGGTGAAAGATAAGAGCGGAATTTTGCCTGGTTTAGAAGGTGCTCCCGCGGGAGCTTGAAATAGTTCTGTGGTATGAACAATCCCGCCACGATGGCGTGGCTCTGCGGGAAGAGGGCGGTGAGTCTGCGGGTGGGTAGGCCCTTTATTTTAGGAATTCTAAATCTTACGCCTGATTCTTTTTCGGATGGAGGGAAGTATGTTCAGAGGATTGATGCGGTGCGGCAGGGGATCGCTCTTTTGGATCAGGCGGATGGATTGGATATTGGAGGAGAGTCGACTCGTCCTGGGGCGGAGGCGGTATCGGCTCGTGAGGAGCGAGCGAGGGTGATTCCGATTCTAAAAGAGATTCGAAAGGAAAGACCGGACGCTTTTCTCTCCTTGGATACTTATAAGGCTGAGGTGGTGAAGGCGGCGATGGGGGAAGCGGAAGTGGAGGTGGTCAATGATGTGGGTGGGGGTACTTGGGACCCTCAGATGTGGCAGGTGGTAGCAGACACTGGGGTGGGATACATCTGCATGCACGCGGGTGGAAAACCACAGACGATGCAAGACGATCCAAGCTATGGGGATGTGGTTGAGGAGGTGGGGGAGTTTTTTGCGGAGAAATTGGCGGGATTGGGTAAAGCTGGGATTGCTCAAGAAAGAGTGGTTGTGGATGTGGGGATCGGCTTTGGGAAAACAGTGGAGCACAACGAAACTCTTTTGCGGGCGAACTGGGATGGATTGGGTAGGCCGCTGTGCTGGGGGCTATCGCGAAAATCATTTTTGCAGGGGGTACAAACTGAGAAGAAGTTGAAAAATCGGGATGAGGCTCTGGATTGGTGGAATCGGGAACTTGGGCAAAGAAAACTTCCGATGGTCTGGCGGGTGCACGAGCCTGGGAGAATCTCGCGAGACTTTGCGGAATGAGGGGCAGGATAAAAAACTGATGGTTGGGGCAGAGGAGTCGGCTAGGGTTTGAGGATGAGTGAGGAGATCCAATTAAAAAGAGAGGTAGAGGGAACGGCGATCCCTGCGGGAACGAAGCGTCTTTTAGCGGCAGGAACGGGTGTGGTGGTGACGCAGGATTTAGGGGGGACTTTTACGGTGCATGCGACTGAGGCGGGAGGGTTGTTTCGAATTGAGGGGAAAGATGCGGATGCTTTAGGGAGAAAAGTCGAGAAGGTGGATGCGGTGGGGGTGGGCAAGGTGGCGGGGGAGGAAGAGATTTGGGCGGTTTTGAAGACCTGTTATGACCCAGAGATTCCGGTGAACATTGTCGATTTGGGGCTGATTTACAGTATGCAGTTGCAGAAGACCGAAGCGGGGGGCAGGCGGGTGGAGGTGAAGATGACGTTAACCGCGCAGGGTTGTGGGATGGGGCCTTCGATCGCGGCGGATGCGCGTCAAAAGATTCTTACCTTGGAGGGGATTCAAGAGGCGCAGGTGGACGTGGTTTGGGAACCTGCGTGGGGGCCTCAAATGATTACGCCGGACGGTCGGAAGAAGTTGGGCATGGATTGATCGTGCCAGAGACGTGCCTAGCACGATCTTTTGCTGGCGGTGTTCCACCAGCATGGCAGTTTTACAACTTATGTTTGTTATTCCTTCGATCGATTTAATGGCTGGGGAGGTGGTGCGTTTGGCTCAGGGCAAGGCCACGGAAAAGAAGGTGTATAGCAAGGATCCCATGGCGATGGCTCGGCGGTGGGAGAAAGTGGAGGGAAAAATTCTTCATTTGGTTGATTTGGAGGGGGCGTTTGAGGGGCAGATGCGCAATTTGGAGATGATTGGGCAGATTGCTCGTTCGGTAAAAATGCCGTGTCAGGTGGGTGGCGGGATTCGGGACTTGGCGGTGGCGGAAAAGATTCTGCAGTTGGGGGTGAGGCGGGTGATTTTTGGGAGCGTAGCGTGTGATTCTCCAGAAACCATCGATGAGGCGGTGAAAAGGTTTGGACCGGAGCGGGTGGTGGTGGGGATTGATGCGCGGGATGGAGTGGTCGAGACGAGGGGTTGGACGAAACCGAGTGGTTGGAAGGCGGTGGATCTAGCGGCGCGAATGGCACAGGGCGGAGTGATCCGGATTATTTATACGGATGTGGTGAGGGACGGGATGATGACGGGGCCGAATATTCCTGCGGTGCAGGAGATGATTAAAGCTTTCCCGGGAAAGGTGATTTCATCGGGGGGAATTAGCG
>CAMCDO010000020.1 GCA_945873585.1 Verrucomicrobia subdivision 6 bacterium
AGCTCCTTTTTTATTTTCTGAAGATTAGCCGCATCCTTAATCGTCGGTGCCGTAATTCTTACGATCTCACATCCCACTTTCACCAGTTCAAGGGTCTGCTTGACCGAAGCCGCCGTATCCATCGTGTCCGAGGTAATCATACTCTGAACCCGAATCGGATGGCTTCCTCCAATCCCGACCTTTCCCACTTTTACTTCACGAGTTGGGCGCCTTAAGTAGCGATAAGCACTGGTACAGTAGCTTTTCATTTCGTCCTCTTTTGAAAAATCGGCATATCCGCTCTCTCCGCAGGCTTTTCCATCCGCCTCTTTAAGCGCATCGAGTCATGGTAAGTGACCAAAAGAAAGAATCCAGCCAGCAGAACGACGAAGCAGGTCTGAATCATCCCTATGGTCTTGGCTTGCAACTGTCGCTTTCGTACCGCTTCCACAATCGAAAAAAGGATGTGCCCTCCATCGAGAACCGGAATCGGCAGAAGATTGAGCACCGCCAAATTCACATTCAAAATTACACTAAAATAAAGCACCAACCTAGGGTCAGTGCGCAGAAGAGAAACTAGCCGTTCAAAGATTCCGAGCGGTCCACTCAGATGTTGTAATCCCACGCTGGAGGCAGGAGTGACCAACGCCCGCAAGGTACGCAAGACCAGTCCCGCCGCCGAACTCACCTGCTCCTGCGGGGTCGGGTGGGTAATCTGAACCTCGCTCGGCTTCCAGATCACCCCGATCATTCTATCCTTCCGATTGGTCGCTTTTTCTGGCCTGACATTCACCGAGATCTCACCGCCCGAAGCCCGCTCCACCCTAAGAGTAAGCACCGCTTGGCCCGCATCCACCGCCGCCTTGACCGCTGCAGGACTCCATAATTTTTCCCCGTCTAACATCACTATCCTATCCCCACCTCGGATTCCCGCACGGTCAGCTGGGCCATCCACAATCACTTTATCCACCACCGCGGATTGGGCGGGATACATCTCAAAACCTAATCGCCTCAAACCTTCCATCTCCGCATCTCGCTCGGGTAAAATCCTAGCGGTCACGATCTCCCTGCCCCCTCGATCCAGTTCGAGCAGAATCTCTTTGTCCGTTCCCAATAAAATACTCTCAACCACCGCCCCTGGGCGCCCCGCCCAACGCTCAGGTCTCTGCTGGTCAATCGCCAGAATTACATCCCCTGGCAAAATTCCTGCTTTGGCCGCAGGGGTGCCTGGCTCCACCCAGCCGATTGTCGTCGTCCGATAAGTCATATTCGTCGGCACCCCGAAAATCCACACTCCCACCGCGCAGAGCACCCCCAACCCCAAACTGGCTACTGGACCCGCCAACGCCGTAAAGATCTTCGCCCCAGGCGATGCAGGAGGCAGATCCTGCACATCTTGTTCCGATTTGCCTTCAATCCCCTCCGCAGGACTCATCTGCGGTAGCTGAACGAATCCCCCAAGAGGGAGTAAGTTCACCTGCCACTCCACCCCATCCACCACTTTGCCATAAATTTTAGGCCCGAATCCGATAGCAAACTTCTCCACGACTAATCCCGCTTTGCGGGCGGCACAAAAATGCCCGAACTCGTGAGCCGCCACCGTCAGCCCAAAAAGAAAAAGAGCCAAAACAATTGTTCCCGCCACCGTAACGATTTCCAACCAAGGCAAGGAAGCCAGAAAACTCATACGGCTCCCTGCAGGGCGGTTTTAGCCTCAGCGCGGGCCCACTGATCGGCCGCAATAATTGCTGCCAGATCGGGCTTCCTTTCGTTGGCGTGAGCCGCCATCACCTTTTCCACCATTTCCCATATCCTCGGGAAAGAAATTTTTTCTTCAAGAAAAGCCTCCACCGCCACCTCATTAGCTGCGTTAAAAACTCCTGGCAACGTCCCCCCAGCCTCCCCCGCTTCTCGAGCTAAGCGCAAGGCAGGAAACCTTTTCTCGTCAGGGGCTTCGAAGGTCAGGGAGCCAATCTTTGCCAAATCCAAGGGCGGCAACCCGCTGGGCAGGCGCTGCGGATAGGTCACCGCATACTGAATCGGAAAACACATATCCGTCACACTCAGCTGGGCCAAGACCGATCCATCTACAAACTCCACCAATGAGTGGACTATGCTCTGCGGATGCACCACCACCTCAACTTGGCTCATCGGCAACCCGAAAAGCCAGTGAGCCTCAATCATTTCAAGCCCTTTATTGAACATCGTCGCGGAATCGATCGTGATTTTCTTCCCCATCGACCAGGTCGGATGTTTCAGAGCCTGCGCCACCGTGACCTTCTTCAACTCCTCCGCCGAGCTCTTTCGAAACGGCCCGCCCGACGCCGTGAGAATAATTTTCCGAACCTCCTGACTCTTAGCCCCTTGTAAACACTGAAAAATAGCGTTGTGCTCACTATCCACAGGCAGGACTTGGCGCTGATGCTTTTTTGCTTCCCCCATAACTGCGGAACCAGCCAGAACCAGAATCTCCTTACTTGCCACCGCCAAATCTTTTCCCGTTCGCAAAGCCGCTAAGGCAGGAGCTAGCCCCGCCGTCCCCACCACCGCCACCAGCACCATATCCGCCTCTGTCTCTTCCACCATCCGACTCAAACCTTCCGCTCCTGGATAAAACTTTGTTCCTTGGGGTAATTCTTTTTTCACTTTCTCGGCCGCACCCAAATCAGAAACCGCTACTGCCTTCACCCCAAACTCCCGCGCTTGAGCCAAAACTCGCTCACCGCTTTTGGCCACCCCCAACCCCACCAGCTTCATCGTTTCGGGCAGCGCCCGTGCAACCTTACAGGTGCTTTCCCCGATCGAACCGCTCGAGCCCAGAAGAATAACCCGCTTCATATTCTACCCGTGAAAACGAGATATCCGTAAAAGACAGGCAAACTAAAGAGCAAGCTATCTACTAGATCTAAGGCCCCGCCAATTCCTGGGAGAAATTGTCCCGAGTCGGTTACTCGAGCATCCCGTTTGACGACCGATTCTCCCAAATCTCCGATCACACTGACTACCGCCAATCCGATTCCCAAAATCCAGCCATGAACCCCCGCTAGACTGCCCAAGGATTGAGGAAAATAGTGAATCAAGCCTAGGCTCGTAAGTAGGGCAACCAACACCCCGCCCACCAGCCCTTCCCAAGTCTTTTTTGGGCTGATCACTGGACTTAGTTTCGTACGCCCAAAGAGATTCCCCGCCACATAGGCACCAACGTCGGTAAACTTGGTCACCGCCACGGCGTAGACTAGGAGAGCTACTCCTCCCCCCTGAGGCACACAGTAAAGAATCTTTGTCGCATAGTTCAAAAGGTACGGCACGTAAAAGAAACCAAAAAGAGTCAAGGCCATCGCAGTTGTCGCTCCCTCCACTTTTGGATGGAACACTCTTCGCGTCAGCGCTCCTAAAATAACCAAAAGCACTAAGACCGCCTCGCCCGAGAACGCATTAGGAAACCCGCCTGTGGGAGAGACCACCGAGAAAAAGGTCGCCCCATAAAGCAGTGCCCCCGCCAAGAGCCCAGTTTTTAAGAAGACGGTGCGCCCTGCCGTCCGTTGGGAAAGATAGAATTCTCTCTGGGCAGCCAAGCCAACGATGGCGATAAGCAGAAAAACCCCGTTGGTATAACGCAGGGTGATTAGCGTGAGAATAATACCCCAAAGCAGGAGCGAGGAGAGTAGACGCCAGCCCAGCATGGCTAGATCCCTCCAAATCGGCGGTCACGTCCCGCATAATCCGCCAAAGCCTTCGCAAATTCATCTTTTCCGAAATCGGGCCAGAGGACAGGCGTCACATAAATTTCTGCGTAGGAAATCTGCCAAAGCATGAAGTTACTGATCCGCATCTCGCCACTGGTGCGAATCAAGAAATCGGGGTCAGGAATTCCCTTGGTGTAGAGGTTCGCCGAGACCGTCTCCTCCGTGATCTTCTCGGGATCGAGCTTCCCCGCCTTTACTTCGCGCCCGATCGCTTGCATCGCTTCAGTAATTTCCACGCGGGAACCGTAACTAAGGGCAAGAATCAGATCGAGGCGAGTATTCCCTTTCGTTCTTTCGATCGCGCCCTCCAGCTCCTCCCTTACCGCTTCAGGTAAATCCTGCGGTCTCCCAATCATTCGCAAACGAATCCCTTCCTTCCCCATTTCGTTCAGCTCCTCTCGAATCACCCCCCGAAGAAGACCCATCAATCCCTGCACCTCATCCCTCGGTCTCTGCCAGTTTTCCACCGAGAAGGCGTAGAGAGTCAAATAACGCACACCGTGATCGATGGCGGCTTGTACCACAGCTTTTACTGATTTGCGCCCTGCCTCATGTCCGCTGAGACGAGGAAGGTGGTGCTGACTCGCCCACCGGCCATTGCCATCCATAATGATGGCGACGTGACAGGGAATCTCTGCCGGTGTGGATTTCTTACCCATGCCGAAAGGTCTGGTCACGGCCAGCTCCCACAGAAATCAGGCCGAGGGGAGCGCCAACCAAATCCTTGATCGCAGAGAGATAAATTCGTGCCTTGCGAGGAAGCTCTTTCCAATGACGCGCCTCTGTGGTCGGCTCACACCATCCCTCGAAGCTCCGATAAATGGGACGACAGCGACTCCAGTCAGCCGCATCAACTGGTGGCTCCTTCAAATACTTTCCTCGGAGACGATAACCCACGCATACGGGGATTTTTTCCAATCCATCCAAACCGTCTAAATTGGTCATGGCCATCTCCGTCACTCCGTTGAGCTGAACTGCACGCCTCACCAGCACCGCATCGAACCAGCCACAACGGCGCGCTCGACCCGTCGTCGAGCCGAATTCACGGCCCATCCCATGAAGGAGATGTCCCAGGGTCCCATCTTCCGTGACAAAAGGACCACCCCCTACCCTTGTGGTATAAGCCTTTAATACTCCAACCACTCGGTGAATCGCCGTCGGCGGCACTCCCGTCCCGGTGCAGGCCCCGCCAGCAGTGCAATGGGAACTGGTCACGAAGGGATAAGTGCCATGATCCACATCCAGAAAGGTTCCCTGTGCACCCTCGATCAAAATTCGCTGCCCCGAAGCCACTGCGCGGTGAGCCAAGGTCACCCCGTCTGCCAGGTAAGGACGAAGAACCCGAGCCGCCGCTTCCACTTCTCGAATCGTCTTGGTCGCCGAGATTTTCGCCCAGCCTTGCCCACGAGAGGCGCGGTTATGCAAAGTCACCCGCTCGCGTATCCGCCGAGCCAGGTCGCGGGATGGCAAGGCCAACTCTCCCGCGCGAAGTCCCACCCGAGCCGCTTTGTCCGCGTAGGCCGGCCCGATCCCCCGCCCTGTCGTGCCAATTTTTCCGTTTCCCCGACGTTTTTCGAATCCCTGGTCCACCGCTCGGTGATGCGGGAGAACGAGATGTGCCTGCGCCGCCAAATGCAAACGACCACGGGTACGAATCCCTCGCTTCGTCAGTCCCTCAATTTCTTTGACCAGACCCGTGGGATCGACCACCGCTCCACCCGCAATCAGGCAGGAAACTTTTCCGCGCAAGATTCCCGAGGGAATAAGGTGTAAAACGTACTTCTCCTTGCCGATTTCAACTGTATGCCCTGCATTATTGCCCCCTTGCGCCCGCAAGACCCAATCCGCCTCCGCCGCCATCACATCGAGGATTTTGCCCTTCCCTTCGTCTCCCCACTGGAGACCGAGAACGATCGTGACGGTGGGCTTCAACGTCCGATGCTCGTGTATTCGAAACCAAGAGAGATCATTTCCGCGGGATTGAGCAGGTTTCGGCCATCGAATATTCTTGGGGTTCTCATTAAAGTTTTGATCTTACTCCAATCGAGTAAACGATACTCAGGCCATTCTGTCGCTATAATAAGCACATCCGCTCCTTCCGCTACTTGATGCGCATCAGCCATAATTTCCACGTTTTTCGGTAGTAGCTCCTTGGCCTTCTCTCCTCCCTTGGGATCATGGCAGCGGATGATTGCACCCTCTGCTGCCATCCGCCGAATCAACTCGACCGCCACACTACACCGTACGTCGTCCGTGTTTCCTTTGAAGGCTAATCCCAGCTGCCCAATTTTTTTGTCCCTCATCGTCCAGAGGGAGGCCCGAATCTTTTTCAGGAAACGCTCAGGAATTGCTGCGTTGATTTTCTCTACTTCCCGCATCAACCCAAAATCCACGCCCATCTCTTCTGCAATCCGAATGAAGGCGCTGACATCCTTTGGGAAACAGGAGCCCCCGTACCCGAGTCCTGCCTGCAGGAAAGCCCTTCCGATTCGTGCGTCCGAGCCCATGCCCTCGGCGACTTGCGTCACATCGGCCCCGCCGGCCTCACAAACCGCTGCTACCAAGTTGATATAAGTAATCTTCAAAGCCAAAAAGCTGTTGGCCGCATGCTTAATCAGTTCTGCACTATTCAAATCGGTGATGATGATCGGGGCTTTAAAAGGTTCGTAGACTGCACGCATCGCTGCCACGGGACGCTGGGACGCGACCCCAATGACAATACGATCAGGTTTCTGCAGATCGGCCACCGCGCTTCCCTCACGAAGAAACTCAGGATTACTCACCACATCAAATTCGATTCCTTTCGGCCCGTATCGGCGAATCGTTTCCGCTACCTTCTCACCTGTTTTAACTGGGACGGTGCTTTTATCGACAATGATCCGATAAGCAGGGAGCGCCTCAGCGATTTCACGCGCCACCGCTTCCACGTAGCTCAGGTCAACCGATCCGTCATCCTGTGGCGGAGTAGGCACGGCAATAAAGATCACCTCCGAGTTCGCCACCGCTTCTTGGGTCGATGCGGTGAAAGAGAGTCGCTTGAGTTGAACATTACGCCGAACGAGCTCCTCTAGTCCTGGTTCGTAAATAGGAATATGACCTGCCTGCAACTCCTTCACTTTGGCCTGATTATTATCTACGCAGAGAACGGTGTGCCCCGCTTCCGCCAAACATGTCCCCGTGACAAGTCCAACGTATCCCGAACCGATAATCGATAATTTCATCCGCGGAACTCTAAAGGAACTAGGTCCAAAACCGCTAGGGAGAAGTGCTTCCCACCCCTTGCTGATTTCCCCCTAGGCCCACGCCCGAACTGGACGGGTTTTGGTTGAATCCCAAGGGAAGATCAGGAAACGCCTTTAGAGTGAGCGTGGCTAAAGCAACAAACTCGGATGGAGCTCCATCATTCTGACGATTCCCCACCTGTGCCCCCACTATCCATGCTCCGATATCCCGACAGATCCCCAGGTTGACCTGCTGCAAGAGGCCAGGATTAATTGAGTAGGTCAAACCCCCATTGACCATCCAGCTTTCATTCAACCGATAGCTCGCCACCGCGTTGATTAAACTGGTCTGCGTATTGGTTAAAACCTCATTATTCAAAGCATCCAAATAAGAAAAGCTTTCCAAATACGAGTAGCTACCCCCCAACTGCAGGGCAGGCATCACCTGCCACATACTTCCAAGGTTCAGCGAGTTGAATCCATTACTACTAATCGCTGTGGTCGCCCCCACCGTCGCCGTCCACCAAGGCACTGGCATAACATTGAGCACATTATAAAGTTCAGGCAGAGAGGAGGACACCGTTTCAGGGACCTGCACGCTGGCATAGTTCAAGCTGGTCAGCTCGGGCCGAATCGGCTGGTAATCGGTATAGATTTTCCAGTTGGCCAACTCATACGGCGCACCGTCTCTTTTCGTCATCATCCGATTCATCATTCCCGGTCGAACGATCAGCAGCTTGTCGATCGAATCGATCGAGTTGTAGAGGGAGGAATTGAGCGGCTGCGATTCGGTCGTATTGACTCGATTATCGAACCCAGCAAATTCGTTTGGCCGAACATTGGGCTGCGGAATATAGCTCGCTTGGATGAAAGGCTCGAAAACGTGGCGGATGCCGTCGATAGCCCATGCCTTGTTTTTAATATCGGTCCAAGTGGCGTAGGCCTTGGTCGAAGCATCGATTCCGAAATTAAATACATATCGCAAGAGCGAAGTGTCCGAGAGGGGCTGGTTATTCCCCACATTGTACCCCGCTCCACTTGCCGTATTTTGCACGGCTCCATTTGTGGTCAGGTTGCTACGCGTGTAGACCGTTCCTCGAATTCCCGCACGGGGCGCCAGATTCAGCCAATCGAAATACTGCCGAGGATAAATCAGCTGATGAAAAGTGTCGTAGCGAATTGCAGTGTAGTCGGTCTGATTGGCCACCTGATTCCACTGCGTTCCTAGGTAGCCCACACTCGACTCCCCTTCATAGGCCAACCCAGGATTTGCCGTAGGATCCTTGAGCAGTTCTTGTTCATCGTACGTTCCTGGAATGTACTGACGCTTAAATTCGATTTTAGCCGAGGGTTTCTGCTGCTGGGTTTGGAATAGATTATTGATCTGGGTCCGAGCATTGGCCGTCACCGTGAAATTAGGATCCTGATACATCGCATCCAGATAAGTGTTGGGCTGCTGGTCCCGCATGTATTCATCCGCAAAGAAATCTTGGGTCACATAGGCATCGCTCAAAACATTGAGATGGGATCTCGAAGTCAGTGCGGGAGTGTCGAAGGCTGGGGCACGGTCAGCATCCACTGGGTTACCCCCCTTGAGAATCGTGGTGTTGTGTTTGTAAGGAAAATAGTAACGGCCCCGGGGCGGAGCTGCCGCTAATGGACGCTCGCTGTCTCCTTCATAAATTTGGTAACCACGATCGTTAATGTACCAGCCGCGAAGGGCAACTTCGGTCACCGGATGGTCCGAATTTTTACTTGGAGTAATGTACGATGCTTCCGCACCTCCCGCCCAGCCTCGCCGGCCATAATTAGCTACGGTCACCCCACCCTTGAGTTTATCGGTAATGGCAAAGCGGTAGGTGCCGATGACATAGGTTCCGAGGCGGGTGACCGAACCGAAGGAGATGTCGGGAGAATCTCCCATGTCCCTCTCGTAGAGAGCGAGGGATGGAAAGTAGAAAAAGGGCACATCCCCGAAGTAACCCACCGAATTTTCCACAATTGTTTTGTCGTTCGGGTAAATACTGAGGGAGGATGCCTTTGTTTTCCATCCGGGTGTTTCCCGATTGTCGGTACTATAAATGCCATCCCCGATTTCGTAGTGACCCAGTTCTGGGGTATTGATCGAATCACCCTCCACCATCATTTTCCCTTCTAAAAAACGAAATTTTTCTGAGAGCATTTTTTTTGTACGGAAGTTATAGGTAAGCAGATCCCCTCGATACATCTGCCCTGTCATATATAACCGCACGTTTCCCTTGGCTGTTGCCTCTTTACTCTTGGGATTGAAATGGACTTCATCTGCCATCAGAAGGTCCCCGCCGTAAGTCACCACTACGTTGTCTTTCGCGTAGTAAATTCCTCCCTCATAACGATTCGCCCCATCCGAAGTAATCTGTAGCGGTGGTTCCACTGATTCGGGACTCTCTTGGGTCTGCGCAACAACCCACTCCAGTGGAGCCAAGCACAGGATCAGGGCATAAAAAACAACCCTCCATGAATCGTTTATTTTCATGAGATTACGTAAAAAGTACTAGCGAAATTACCCCATCTGCCCAGCGAAATCCTCCCGCATATTTCCACTCGGGCTTATTAACGCATAAGCCTTACTAGTAACTAGTTACGGCTCCAATCTAACATCCTCTCAATTGGCAATCTAGCTTTCTCGATCGTTTCCTTACTCAAACTCACCTCTGGCGCCAAGTTTTCCAAGGCACCTAAGGCCTTTTCCAATGTATTCATCTTCATGTAGCGGCACTCTGCACAAGCGCAGCGATCGGTTGGCCCCGCCAAAAACTCCTTCTCCGGCATCTCCCTGCGCAACCGATGCAACATTCCTTCCTCTGTCACCACAATAAAGACACGAACCGAAGAATTGCGACAGTACCCCACCATCTTTTCAGTCGAACACACCTCATCCGCCAAAGCTCTCACCGCTCTCGTGCACTCTGGATGGGCTACCACCAGCGCCTCAGGATGCTCTTGCCTCATCCGATCAATTGAAGACGCCGTAAACTCCATGTGCACATAACAATCCCCATCCCATAACCGCATCCGCCGACCCGTTTTCTCGATCACCCAATCCCCCAAATTCCGATCGGGTAAAAAAAGAATCTCTCGGTCCGCTGGCACTCTCTGCACGATCCGTTCCGCATTGCCTGAGGTGCAGATCACATCGCTCTGCGCTTTTACCGCCGCCGTGCAGTTCACATAGGAAACAACGTAGAGACCAGGATTCTCCTCAAGGTAGACCCGCAGTTTGTCTGCAGGACAAGAATCCGCCAAAGAACAACCCGCATTCAGATCAGGCATGAGAACTTTCTTCTCCGGATTCACAATCTTGGCTGTCTCCGCCATAAAATGAACCCCGCAAAAAAGAATACATTTTCCCTTAGCCTTTTGCGCCTCGTAACTCAGCCCCAGCGAATCTCCTACATAGTCCGCCACCTCCTGAATTTCCCGCGGCTGATAATTGTGGGCCAAAACCACCGCCTCCCTCTCTTTCTTTAAGCGAACAAATTTTTCCTGCAAAGAAGTCATCCTCGGATTTTGCCCCAGATCGACCCCGCTGACAAACCTCACCGCATTTGCCATTCGCCGACCTCAAAAACGGCCGCGTTTGCCTTCTCATCGGCTCTAATCGAAAAACGGGAGAGCTAGTAGCTACCTCCGACTCCTGGGGACCCGAATTCAACGAACGCTGGATCACCGTGGAAGAATCCCGCGCTTTCTCCCAAGGTGACCTCGGCGCCATCCTTCCCTGAATCGAGAGATGACAATCCCCACATTGTCCGCTAAAAAAAATCGATGGACGAAGGACACACTGGCCTAGGCCTCATTTTTATCTTAGGTGCCTTTGCACTCTGTGGAGGGATTGTCATCTGGTTAATCATCTCAGAAGGCCTCCGCCACAACCATCACCTAGAAAACTCTCAATTTCCTAAGTCTTAAATAGATAAAATCGGTCTTATACCCTAGGAATCAATATCTCTAACCTCTGATGGTTAGGATTTTACATTTATTTATTCTGCCTCAAAATTGTCACATAGAAACAATGTGTTTCTTACTTTCTAGAGGTTATCTCCTCACTTAGTAATATCTCGAATTCAATGCAACCGATCAAGTTCGAGAATAACTAGGAAGGTGGCGCAACCGCCGATACCTTCGCATCGGGTGATAAATCTGTCTGAACCGCCATTATGATGCTCAGTGCCACATTCATCCCAGAACCCACCCCCATTCTCACTCAGGACTTATCACCCCCCTATAAAACGAACTCCTTAAAATAGAAAATCCTGACTTTGGTTTATACATATAAACAAGTTTTTATGTAAAAATTTTAATTGACCCCACCCCACCTACTTGTAGTTTCACCGCAACACAAGGAGTAGTATGAAATGTCCAAAATGTAATGTTGAAGAAGATAAGGTGATCGATTCACGGCCATGGAAGGATGGCGCCGTCGTCCGCCGACGCCGCGAATGCCTATCCTGCAACTACCGTTTCACCACCTACGAAGAGATTGAGCGTGAAGATCTTCGAGCCGTCAAACGCGATGGACGCTACGAACCCTTCGATCGTCGCAAACTCGTTCTCGGCTTCCAAAAAGCATGTGAGAAACGCCCCGTCAGCCCCGAACTCATCGAGAAAACCGTTGATAAGGTCATGGAGGAACTCGAACAAAAGTATGGTCGCGAAATCCCCACCACCGCCATCGGCGAAAAGATCATGGAATGCCTCAAGAAAATGGACGATGTCGCCTATGTCCGCTTTGCCTCCGTCTATCGCCAATTCCGCGATGCCCGCGACTTTGTCAGCGAAGTAAAAAATCTCGGTGCCCGCTAAAGAACCCATCCTCGAGCCCCTGCCTCTGGTGGCCATCCCAGGCGCTTCCCCGACTCGTCTCAACGAGACCTGGCTGGTTCTCTCGCTTGAGAAGGCTGCTATCCGCGCAGGCCACGAAGAATGGCCCCTTGCCACCGATGTCGCCCGCGCCATTCTTCACTACCTGCGCCACGACTTCGCCCGCCCCAATATCGAACGCGCTACCCTCGAACTCATTCTCCGTCGCTCCCTCACCGGTATCGGATGCCCAGCAATTGCTCGCCATTTTGAACTCGTCTCCTCCTCTCCCTCCATCAATCTCGCCGCCCTCGCCAAGGAAGCCCCCCTCGAAATCCTCTTCTATCATCACCTCGCTAATCTTGTGGATGAAAAAATCTCCTCCCTAGCCTCCGTTCTCCGCCTCGAAGGACTGCGCTCCTGCGTCCTCTCCCTCACGGGTTCCGCCTCTTGGCGCACCTCATGCCAGCGCCTCAGCGACGACATCGTTCACTTTATCCGAGCCCGCGCCCGTACCCTCAGCCCCTCCCTTCTCGAACTCACGATCTGGTAACTGGCTCGATGGCCAAAACCATCTTCGAACGTATCGTCGACCGCGAGCTCCCCGCCGATATCCTCTACGAGGATGATCACGTCCTCGCCTTTCGTGATCTCGCCCCCCAAGCCCCCGTCCATATTCTTATCATTCCAAAAAAACATCACACCCGCCACGGCACCGTCCCTCCCGAGGATCATCCCCTCTTCACTCATCTCTTCGTCGCCGCCCAACGGGTTGCCCGTCAGTGCCAACTCGACAAAACCGGCTATCGACTCGTCATCAATAATGGCCCTGATGGCGGCGAAACCATCCCCCACCTGCACCTCCACCTCCTCGGTGGTCGACCCCTCACCTGGCCCCCAGGATAAGTAGGACTCTACTTCCCGTTTAGCCAACTTTGCCTTAACCTAGAGAAGTGGAAGTTTCAACCCCCTCCCCTTGGACCGCCATCCTCGTTTGCTCCATCCTCAGCACCCTCACCGATAACTCAGCACGCTCTGGTGGGAACGAAAACACTCATCCCTCCTACTCGCCACCATTGCTCTTTCGCCGCTCCTCTTCCTCTCCTTCGGCTATATCGGCAGCCACTTCAGCCTAGTCCGCGCTTCCAGTCTAACTAATAGCCTCATGGTTGCTGACCCTATTCTCATCGGCATCACCCCTCTCGCCCTCTTCAAGGCAAACCCAGCTTAACTCAAATCTTTACAAAGAATCTTCGAATTTCGCCCGCTCGCCTCATAGGTCGCTTTCCTCTCCCCCGGCAACATCTCTGCCGCCCCCTCCACAAAACCACCCTTGCTCTGTAAATAATTAAAGGCCTGCGTAGATAAAGCCAACAACCGTTTCATCCCCAACTCCTTCGCCCGATTCTCCGCATAAAGCATTAATTTCCTACCAATCCCGATGTTCTCATGGCCAGGCGCCACAAAGAGACAAGCCATCTCCGCCGTCTTGCCTTCAAGAGGATGCACCGCCACGCAACCCACCATGTTTCCATCAATTTCAAATACACTGTAGTCCGCAATCGCCGCAGAAACCTCCGTCCGATTCCTTCGAGCCAACTCTTCCGCCGCCACCGAACTCCCAATCAATCGCACAATCGACCGTACATCCTTTTTTAGCGCCTTCCGAATCTCCGTGTACTCATCCGCATAGATCATCGTCCCCACCCCCTCACTCGAGAAAAGCTCCTCTAACAAAGCCTCGTCCTCTCGCCCGTCCAAAATATGCGCCCGACTCACCCCCTCCTTACAGGCCCGTAACCCATGCTCCAACTTCGAAGCCATCTCCCCACTGATCTCTCCCTTTCTCTTTTTCAACCACTCCGTCGCCTCCTCTACCGATAACTGAGCCGGCTCCTTCCCCTTCATCGGCAAAGAACCACTCCCCGTCAGAAAAATCAGCTTCTCCGCCTTCAAAGCCTCCGCCACCTCCAAAGCCACTCCATCCGAGTTCACCCGATACGTCCGCCCATCCCCATCCACTCCCATCGGCGGGATCACCGGAATAATTCCATTCTCCAGCAGGGTCTCCAAAAACCGCGTATCCACCCGCTCCACCCGACCTGTCCATAGTTGATCTACCCCACCCAAAATGCCCGCAGGATGCGCTATCACCGCATTCGTCACCGCCCCCTTCAGATCAGCATCCGCCAAGTTTTGCAAAATGTCGTGACTGTAAGAATTCGCCGCCCGCTCGGCCACCCGCAATGTGTCCAGATCCGTCACCCCCAACCCATCCACATCCGAGGGCTTCACCTTCATTTCCGCCGCCATCTTCTTAATCCGCGCACTGGCTCCATGCACCAGCACCACCCGAATATTCAAACTCCGCAAAACCGAAATATCTAAAAATAAACTCGCCGCTCTCTCGTCTTCCAAAACAGCACTATCCACGCAAAGCACGAAAAGCTTATCCCGAAAACTCGGAATGTAGGTCAAAATTCCCCGCAGATCAGACGCTTTCATAACTTGTTTTTTAGCATCTTTTCGAAGTCTTAGACAAACTTAACTCTCAGGCAAACATCCTCGCAAAAAGTCCAAGTTCTCCCTGTCCTCGATTTCCCCTGGCGGCAACTCCCCCACCCGCGGAATTCCCCGCCAAATCTTCTCACGCAAAAGAGCCCGCAAACCCACCGCCCCGATTTTTCCCCTCCCCAAATGCTCGTGCCGGTCCACCCCCGACCCACACTCCGTTTTCGAATCGTTCGCATGAATCACCACCAAATTCTCCTGCCCGATCTCTTTCCTCATCTCCCCCATTAACCGACCCCGCCCCTCCTCTATCCGTAAATCATAGCCCGCCGCAAAAGCATGTGCCGTATCCAAGCAAGCCGCTCGTCTTCCCGTCGGCAACCCCCAAACCAACTCCCCCCACTCCGCCAAGTCCCGCGCCAAGGCCGAACCCTGACCCGCCGAGTTTTCTAAAGCTAACCGAACAAACTTCGTCTCCGAACACTTCAAGGCCTCCCGAAATCCGTCCAGAGCTTTCCGCCTCGCCTCCGCTGCCTCTCTCTCCCCACGACTCCCGCAGTGCACCACCACCGCATCCAAGCCCAGCTCCTCCGCCCGCCGAATCTCCTCCGCTAAAGCGTGGATAGACTTCTTCCTCGTTTCCGCCCCGCCCGCCACGTTAATCAAATATCCCGCGTGCGCACAGATCCACAAATCATGCGCTTTCTTTCCTTGCCGAAATTGACCCGCCTCCTCCTCATCCAACTCAGGCATTTCCCACCGGCGATTGCTTTTTACAAAGATCTGCGCCGCATCTTCACCCAAAGCCTTCGCTCGAATCAGCATTTCCAATAAACCCCCCGCTACTGAAGTGTGTAAGCCGCAACGCGTTTTTTTGTCCGCTGGCATCCTCACTCCTCGAAGTTGCGTGCTTTCCAAACTGGGTTTTTTAAAGAACCACTTCCCTCCACCTGGAACATTTGGCTGACAAAGAAGAAAGGGACTCCCACAGGCCCTCGCAGATTCTGACGCATGATAAAGTTCTCTAACTGATCATTGGCAATATCGTAAACCCCCCGCCCTGTCGTCACTACCAAGACCGAAGTAATTTGCAACTGTCCCACCTCCAACTTTCCTTTCTTCAAAGTAAAATCCATATCTGCCTCCTGCCCCGTCGCCCCCACCCAATCTGCAGGAGCATTCATCGCTTGCGCAAAAGCCCCCATCCCAGGCAAAACCCCATCTTCCACCTCTAACTTTCCACTCCCCTCCCAGTCCCGCCAATTCTTCGAGGGACCCTCCATTAGAAAGGAACCGCTCATTTCCCCCGCATACCCCGTGTTGCCAAAATAGGTTTCCACCAACGGACCAAACCCCACCCGTTTCATTCGAGCCCGCGTTATTTGATGCGTTTCACTCCCCTTCCCATTCGACTCCACCTCCACCTCCACCTCCACCTTTCCACCTAAAACACTCGCCAGCATTTTTGGAATCGTCTGCACTATGACTTTTTTTCCCACAATCTCCACCGTCATATTTAAATCTGTAAAGCGAAGATTCCGTCCCGCCACCCCATAATCCATCCCCTCTTTGCTCACCACCGTTGCTCGCATATCCGATCTACCTTTCTCCTCTAGATCGACTTTCCCATCCAGCGTGATCATAGGGCGATCTACAAAGATGTACGGCTTCATACTCGTAACGAACTTCTCCCCAAAAATCGGCGCAACTTTCTGCACAGGCAAGGTCGCTACGATATTTTTCAGCAGTACGCTCTCAGGCGAAAGTTCGTAGATAAACTCCCCGCTGCCTCGTCCCCCACCCGAACTGACCTGTAGATCCGTCACCACCACCTGATTCCCGCCCCAAACAAAGTTCGCCATAATCTCATCCAACTCCACCCCCTTATATTTCACTCCACCTCCCTCCACTCTTCCCTCCATTCGCCAAAGATTCTCCGTTAAGCTAGCCCCCGTCACCTTCGCCTCAATCTTCGGTGGCTTCGCAAAATCAATGCTCTTCCAGAATGGTCCCGCCCCAGGGCCAAAAATTAAAGCCAACCCCTTCGGATCAAGACTGCTTTTCAAGGTTCCTACCACCTTGGCTTTTCCATCAAACGCCAACTGAGCAAGCAAATCCCCCCCCGCCCCAGCCTCCAGCTTGAACCCCTGCACCATCCACTGTTTCCCATCGCTCACCCACGGAAAAACTAGGCTCTGGTACAGCGTTCGCCCTAAACGAAATTCTCCCAACTCCAACCGGCTCTGCCAAAGAAAACTTGGCGACTCCTTCCAACCAAACTCCATCTTTCCCGTGATTTGGGGCGGTGCCTGACTTCTCAACTCCGCCAGAGCTGGTCCCAGTTTACCCGCGGCGGGTGCCCATTGAGCCAAATCCGTACTCGCGGTGTATTCGACCCCGCCTCGTCCCGCTTGTAGTTCGGCCCACCCCACCACTTCGACTTCTCCTCTCTCCAACCCAATCCTAAATTTCTCCAGCTTAATCCCACCTCCTGCCATCGTCGCCCTTAACTCAACCTGCCGCAAAGCCACCCCTTTCCACACGTTTCGAGAGGCAGTCATCAGAATCTCCGCCCGACTCTCCTCAGGCCGCCCAATCTCCAAATCAAACTCCGCTTGAATCTTTGGCGCTGGCCCGCCCAAATCTTGCAGTGCCCTTTCTAAACTTCGCCAGATCGAAGCCAAAGGCATCGCTTGCGGAGGAACCATCCTCCCCATCTCCGTCCCAACTCTGCCCTGCAAATCTAAATCAAAGCCAAGCACTTGTCCCCGCAACCGCTGGATCCGAATCTCATCATGACGAAACTCGATCGTCGCTTCCACCCTTCGCGCCTCCACCTCCACACCTTCCCCCAAGGGCCAAGCCACCTGAGCATCTCGAAGCCGCGCCCCCGATAAAATCGGCTCCCCCGCTCGCCAGGAGAGCCAATTCAGATTCAACTCCACCCGACCGATTCGCAGCCGCTCTTCCTTGCGCGCGGCATCCCGATACACCACCAAATCCCTCGCCACCAACCCACCCAAAGGATCAATCGTCAACTTCCGTGTCTCCACCTCTAAACCACGCAACGACAGTTCCCGAACAAACCTGTTCTTCCATGATTCCGGCACCCCCACCAGACGCCCGAAAATCGCCAACCCCACAAATAGTCCCACCCCCATCCACCCTACCCTCTGCACCCAGCGCCACCCCGACCCCGAGGTCGGGCGTTGTATCCTCCGACGGATCTGACTTAATATTGGAGTGTTCATCCTTTCCGATCATCGCTAACAACTTCCTTTCTAGAATCCAAAAAAACATATGAAAACCGATAACCGTATGGAAAAAATTGTCGCCCTCTGTAAACGCCGGGGCTTCATCTTCCAATCCTCCGAGATTTACGGCGGTCTTAACGGAGCCTGGGATTACGGTCCCCTCGGCGCCGAACTCAAACGTAACCTCAAAGCTGACTGGTGGCGGGCCATGACCCAACTCCGCGACGATATCGTCGGCATGGACGGTTCTATCCTCATGAGTCGAGCCGTCTGGCAGGCCAGCGGACACGAAGCCACCTTCACCGACCCAATGGTCGATTGCAAAACCTGCAAGAGTCGCTTTCGCGCCGATCAGCTCGCCACCACCCCCTGCCCCCAAAAACCCAGCAAATTAGTTAACATCTGCGGAGGTGAGCTCACCGAGCCCCGCCAATTTAACCTCATGTTTAAAACCTACGTCGGCCCCGTGGAAGACGAACGCAACCTTACCTACCTCCGCCCAGAAACCGCCCAAGCCATGTTCGTCCAATTCAAAAATGTCCTCGAAGTCTCGCGCAAAAAACTTCCCTTCGGCATCGCTCAGATCGGTAAAGCGTTTCGCAACGAGATTAATCCCCGGAACTTCACCTTCCGTTCCCGTGAATTCGAACAGATGGAAGTAGAGTTCTTTGTCCGCCCCACCGAAGGTAAAGTCTGGCTCGAGAAATGGCTAGCCGATCGCCTCGCCTGGTACGAATCTATCGGCATCCCTCGCAGCAAAATCACTGTCCTCGACGTCCCGGAGGCCGACCGCGCTTTTTACTCTCAAGGGACCTACGACCTCCTTTACGAATTTCCATTTGGCACCGAGGAACTCGAAGGAATCGCCTACCGCACCGATTACGATCTAAAGCAACATCAAGAAGCTAGCGGGAAGCCCTTGGAATACTTTGATGAGGAAACCCGTGAGAAGTTTTTACCTCACGTCGTCGAACCCAGTGCGGGTGTCGATCGCACCGCACTCGCCCTCCTCTGCCAAGCTTACGATGAAGAGGAAGTTGCCGACGATAAAGGCGCCAAAGAAACCCGCGTCGTCCTCCACTTCCACCCCCGCATGGCTCCGATCAAAGCTGGCATCTTTCCCCTCCTCAAAAATAAGCCAGAACTAGTCGAAAAAGCCCGCTCCATCACCGCAACTCTCCGCCAGCACTTTCCTGTATTTTATGATGAGGCTGGCGCCATCGGCCGCCGCTACCGCCGCCAAGATGAAATCGGAACACCCTTCGGAATCACCGTCGACTTTGAGACCCTTGAAGGCGCTAAAGACGGTCCTCTCGCAGGCCAAAAGGATACGGTCACCCTCCGCCATCGTGACTCCATGAAACAGGAAAGATTAGCCATCATTGATCTACTTCCCCGCTTGCAAGTCGCTCTCGCCTAATTCTTATGGCGAGCCGTCGCCCCTACCGCGCTCTTCTGCCTCGCGCTTTTGCCGAGCTCGATCTGCAACGACAGCAGCGCCTCGGCGCCCCAGAAATTATTTACGGCGCAGGCAAAACCGTTTTACAAATCGCTGCCATCACTCGTCGCCTTCATGCCGAAAAACAGCCTGTCCTCGTTACTCGTGTCGATTCTGCCAAAGCCCGACCTCTTTGTCGGCTTTTTCCCAAGGGAAAATATCACTCCGCTGCCCGTACTTTCACTCTTGCAGCGTCTCGCTCACCTCGCACTCTCACCCCTTCTCTCCAAGTCGCTATCTGCGCCGCAGGAACCTCCGATCATCCCGTGGCCGAAGAAGCCTTCGTCACTCTCCAGTTTCTCGGCCACCGGCCCGAACGTTTTTATGATATTGGGGTCGCTGGCCTCCATCGCACCCTCCGCCATTTACCTAAACTGCAATCCGTCGACGCCCTCATCGTTGTTGCTGGGATGGAAGCTGCCCTGCCCAGCGTCCTTGGTGGCCTCCTACGTAATCCGCTCATCGCTGTCCCCACTTCCGTTGGCTATGGTGCCCACCTTCAAGGACTCACCGCCTTTCTCGGTATGCTTAACTCCTGCGCCCCTGGAGTCACCGTCGTAAATATCGATAATGGATTCGGCGCAGCCTACGCCGTCCATCGCCTCGCTCTTTCACGGCACCCAAGACGCTAGCCGTCCTCTCTCCCCTCAATTTCCTCTTCACCGCCTCAAATCCACCCTTTCTCCATTTCCTATTCTCGCCCAAGATAAATTGTGCCCACGATTCTCCTCGCCCAAGAGGATCCAGAAGCCGCGGCGAATCTCGCCGCCCTTCTTCGCGAATTCTTTCCCACCGCCACCCTCGAACCCCTTTCCGATTTCGCTGCTCTCAGAACAGCTCTGACTTCAAACCGCCACGCCGCCCTTCTCTTGACCGATATCTTCTGGGCCGATCAAAACCGCGCCGAAGAGATTCTTCTCCTTGCCGAGGCCGACCCCGGAATATCCGTTGGACTCATCAGTCGCTTCGACCTGAGCGGCACTCTGCCTGCCGCTTTTCCCATCCCCTGCCTTCCTGCCGAGGAACAACTCCCTCTCGCCATGGCTGAACTCATGGAGAATTTTTCAGGTCGTAGCTTCGGTCCCTACCACATCATCTCTCCCGCAGGTCCTCATCCGCTGGGTCGGCTCTACTGGGCTCGACACCATCAACTTGAACGCAATGTCCAAGTTCTTGTTCCACCCGCTGGCTCCCCCCATTT
>CAMCDO010000021.1 GCA_945873585.1 Verrucomicrobia subdivision 6 bacterium
GCCATGACCGTCCCCTTGCGCACCACCACACTTTGCCCGATGTGCAACCGAGCAACCGCTTTGGCCAACGGCCACCCAAAAGCAATTTCCGCAGGAAGATGACGCACTGCACGCGGACCCGCCAAGTGGCCCACCCCCGCCAGATGGTCCTCCACAAAAGTTGTCGCAGGCAGAACTTTGATTCCTTCTTGGGCCAACTCCTTCGCCACCGCCCCAAAAAGCGTTTCCGCATTCCGCTCCTTCAACCGAGAAAGAATCCAAAGTGCCCTCAGATCAGGGCGCAGATCGAAAAGCCTTTTCGGTGCAATCTGCCCCGCAAAAATTACCTCTTCCACCCCAGTTTTTTTGAAAAAACCAATCAACCCGCCCAACTGCCCCACCCTCAGCCAGTGGGTCGGTTGCCCCCGCGCTGCCACCCTCGGGTCTGTCTCCCCTTCGAAGGCGGCCACCGCCAACGAGACCCCTTGATCCTTAGCCCCTTGGAGAACAAGGCCGGGGTAGGTTCCCCTCCCTGCAACCAGTCCGATCTTCGCCTTCATCATGGATTTACGCATAGCACAAAACTCCCATTTCTCCGATTGACCAAATCGTGTGTTTTGATAGGATTTTAACGGAGTCGACTATTGGCAATTGTTGGGTGGGAACTCGAGTGGTTTCCGCCCTTTTTTTCGCCAAAAGCCGTCTCCACAAAAAAGAAAATATAAGCTCATGAACACGCAAGACTTCCTCACAGTACTCGATTACATGGAAAAGGAGAAGGGCATAAGCCGCAAGATAATGGCCACGGTCATTGAAAATGCCCTGATCACCGCCGCCCACAAGACCTATCCCATCGAGACCGAAGTCCGCGTCTCCCTAGACCAGAAATCCGGCAAAATTCAGATGTTTGCCAAACTCAAAGCTTCCGATCGCGCCCGTCCCAACGCCGATGAAATCTCCATCATCAAAGCCCGCGCCGTTAAACCTACCGTCCATGTCGGCGAACTCGTGGAAATCGAACTGGATGCCAGTCAGTTTGGTCGTATCGCCGCCCAAGTCTTCAAACAGGCCATGAACCAAAATCTGCGCTCCATCGAGAAAACCATGATCATGGAGGAATTCCAAGGTCGCGTCGGTGACATCGTCGCCGGTACCGTCCGCCGCTTCGAAAGAGCCGATGTCGTCATCGATCTGGGCAAGTTCGAAGGCATTATGCCTTCCCGCGAACGCGTCCCCACCGAGGAGTACACCCCAGGCGAACGGATCCGCGCTCTCGTCCTCGCCGTGCAAACTGGCCTGCGCGGGCCTGAAATTATTCTCTCCCGCTCCAGCCCCGATTTCGTCCGTCGCCTCCTCACCCTCGAAGTCAATGAACTGGCCGAAGGAGTTGTCATCATTAAATCCCTCGCCCGCGAACCTGGCTTCCGCACAAAAATTGCCGTTTGGTCCGATGTGGAAAAAGTCGATCCCGTCGGCGCCTGCGTCGGCATCCGCGGATCACGGGTCAAAAATATCGTCCGTGAACTCAATAACGAAAAAGTCGATCTCTTCCGCTGGTCCCCCAATATTCATGAACTAGTCATCGAAGCGCTCAAACCCGCCAAGCTTCGCAAAATCGAAATCGATGAACCTAACCGCCGGATCCGTGCCCTGGTCGACGCCGAAAACCTTTCTCTCGCCATCGGCCGCAAAGGCCACAACGCCCGCCTCGCCAGCCGCTTGACTGGCTGGAATATCGATGTGGAAGAAGATAAGACCGAGGTCCTCGGCTTTGAGCAAAAGCTCGAACTGGCCGTCCAGACCCTCGTTACTATCCTCGGGATCGACCTTGCCCTCGCCCAGAAAATCGCCGCCGTCGGCTTCAGCACCGTCGAGGCGATTTGCGAAGCCTCGGAAACCGATCTGGCCGAAGCTCTTCCTGACTTAACCCCCGAGCAAGCCACCGAGATCCGCACCAAGGCCCAGGCGGCCCTCACAGCCGTTAAGACCTGAAGCCCCTTCCCCCGCCCGGCATGGCCCCCTCGTCCACGAAAAAGACGGCCAAACCCGAGGGGGCTGCCGTCCCTGCCAAAAAGCCTCGAGCCGTCAAAACGGCCGCACCCAAAGATCCCGCCGCCAAGCCAGCAAAGAAAGTTGCTGCAAAAACTAAAGCGGCTCCTGCCGTAGCCCCGACCGAACTTTCCGCTACTCCCCAGACCCCTCCTCCCCCTGCCCCCGCTCCAGCTAAAGTGGAAAAAGTCGCACCTGAAATTGCCCCCGCCCCCACGTCTACTCCTACTGCTGCACCCGCTCCTGCCGCCGTTGAGTCGGGTGAAATGGAAATGCCTACCGACGAAACAAAGATCATTTTGATGAAGCCGCCCATTCAGGTCCGCGACTTGGCCACTCGGCTCAACTTAAAACCTTTCCAACTCATCCATGAACTCATGGAAATGAACGTCTTCGCCACTCTCAACCAAAATTTAGAAGAAGCCGTCGCGAAAAAGATCTGCGAAAAGCGTGGCCTCTTCTTTATGGCGGAAAAACGTAAGGAGGGCGGAGGAGTCCATAAAGTCGCCCCCATTGTCGAGCCGCCCAAAGCCAAGCCCATCCCCTCCGCCAATCTTAAACCGCGCCCCCCCGTGGTTACTTTCATGGGTCACGTCGATCACGGAAAAACCTCACTGCTCGACGCCATTCGCCAGACCAAAGTCGCCTCGGGCGAAGCGGGCGGCATCACCCAACACATCGGGGCCTACACCGTTAAACGCGATAACTCGACCATCACTTTTCTTGATACCCCAGGCCACGAAGCCTTTACCGCCATGCGCTCCCGTGGGGCCACCATCACCGACATCGTCGTTCTGGTTGTCGCCGCTGATGACGGGATTAAACCCCAAACCCTCGAAGCTCTTCGCCACGCCCAAGCCGCCAAAGTCACCATCATGGTCGCAGTGAATAAAATCGATTTGCCCAACGCCAATCTCGATAAAGTCAAAGGCCAGCTGCAAGAGCTTGGCCTCGCCCCCGAAGAGTGGGGTGGACAAACCGTGGTCTGCGAAGTTTCCGCTACCAAAGGAACCGGTATCGAAAAACTTTTGGAAATGATCGCTCTTCAAGCCGAAATTCTCGAACTATCTGCCGATCCAACCGGCCACGCCCGCGCCCGCGTCATCGAAACGCAGATCGAAACCGGCCGTGGTCCCACCGCTACCGTCCTTGTTCAACAGGGACTCCTCAAAGTGGGCGACTCTTTTGTCTGCGGACCCCACCTCGGCAAAATCAAAGCTCTCTACAACGACGCAGGCGTCTCCATCAAAGAAGCAGGACCTTCTGTTCCCGCTCGTATCGTCGGCTTGACCGGAGCTCCTTCTCCAGGCGAAGAAGTGGTCGTCGTCGCCACCGAGCGGGAAGCCCGCTCCATTGTCGAAGAACGGCAGGAAGCAGAAAGATCCACCCGACTCGCCTCAGGCCCCGACGCCCCCGAGGGTGTTACTCTCGAGAATCTTTTCGCCAGTATCGCCGAAGGCCAAAAGAAGTGCCTCCACCTCATTCTCAAGGGCGACGTCCAAGGCTCCGTCGAAGCTATCGTCGAGGCCGTCCGCAAAATCACCAGCCAGAAAGTCTCCCTCAATATTATCCTTTCCACCATCGGGCCAATTTCCGAATCCGATATCCTTCTGGCCAAAGCCTCGGGAGCGGTCGTCATCGGATTTAATACCAAAACCGACAACGCCGCCGCCAACGCCGCCAAACGAGAAAATGTTCAAATCCGCCTCTTCAGTATTATTTACGAACTGGTCGATCAGGTGAAGGAGGCCATGACGGGTCTGCTCGATCCCGAACTGCGGGAAAGCCCTCTCGGCAACGCTCTCGTCAAAAAGGTTTTCGAGCTTTCCAAATTTATGGTCGCGGGTTGCCAAGTCCAAACGGGCCGCATCACCAAGTCAGGTCGCGCGCGCGTCGTCCGCCGCAAACAACCGATTTACGACGGAGCCGTCGTCACGCTCAAACGCTTCCAAGAGGACGTTCCGGAAGTGCGCCAAGGGCTGGAGTGCGGTATCCGTCTCGGCAACTTCGACGAATACGAGGAGGGCGACATCATCGAGTGCTACCAACTCGAAAAAGTCGCCCAAGCTCTCTAATCCGCTCCAGCGACTGATTTTTTTCTTCAGTTCTCCCTCTTTTCTTTCCACAATCGAGGCATGCCGAGTCGTCGTCTCATCCGCGTGGCAGAGTCCATTCGTTCTGTCTTAGGTCGCCTCGCCCTCCGCGAGCGTACCCTCGAGGGCAAACTCATCACCATCACAGGGGTCACCGTCAGCCCTGATCTGCGTCACGCTCAAGTCTTTGTCACTCATCTCGATGGTTCTACCCCCGACAAAGACGTCGTCCTTACGCTAAATGCTTTAAAAGAAGAGTGGCAACGCGAAATCAATAAAACCCTCAGCATCAAGTACACCCCACGACTTCAGTTTTTTGTGGACGAAGCCCAACGCCGAGGCGATCGCATTCTCCAAATCATGACCGAAATCGACCCTACCCGCCTCGATCCCAACGACCCTGATTTTATCGATCCCTCCGACGCGGCCCCCACCCTCACCCCAGGAGAATCACCCGATCTAGACCCACCCACCGAACTGCGGGGCCGTAGCCAAAAACGCGCTTCCTAATTTCGGCTTAAGTCGACCAACCGACTGGCCAGCAAAAGCCCACTAGGGTAGACGAATTTTCTCAATCGAACTCACCACCCCTTCTCCCAGAAAACTCTCCACTCGATTCTGGTACGGTCCAGGTTCATCGGTTAAGAAAATCCTTAATCTCCCTTCCTCCAGCTTTGACCGTTGAGATTCTCCTAATGATTCCGCACACGCCTCCGACGAGTCGACCAACCTCACCTTCGGTCCCAGCACCTTTGCCAATACCCCCTTCAGATGTGGATAATGGGTACAGCCCAATACCAAAACCTTAATTTTTTCGCGCAACAACGGCTCCAGATATTTGCGAATCACTGCCTCCGTCACTTCCCCCTCCACCCATCCCTCCTCCACCAGCGGAACGAGCAAGGGTGTCGCTTGCCCGAAAACCTTCAGACTGGGGCGAGCTTGGCGCAAGGCCTTCTCGTACGCCCCACTCCCGATCGTCGCCGAGGTCCCAATTACACCCACCGGCCCATCTCCCGCCACCAGTAATGTCGCCGCCACTCCCGATTCAATCATCCCATGCAACGGAACGTTCACCGAGGAACGTAATTTTTCCACCGCAAAAGCCGAGGCAGTGTTGCAAGCCACCACAATCCGATCCACCCCCTTCGCCTCGAGAAAAGTGATAATCTCGCGGCTATACCCTAAAACCGTATCTGCTGACTTATTTCCATAAGGAACTCGCGCGGTGTCCCCTACATAAAAAATATCGCGCCGCGGAAAAGCCGATCGCAAGGCTCGCACCACTGTTAACCCACCCATTCCAGAATCAAAAACACCTAAAGGCATCGTCTACTCTTTCTTCTCCGTTCCAACCGGTAAAGCTTTCCTCACCTCAGGCTCCACAACGCCCACAGCCGCGGGGGCCACCACTACTCCTTGCCCCGGAGCTGGAACCACTACGGGCGGGGCAACGTTGGAGGCACTCAAGTTCGTCCCCCGTGACCGAAAAGGTGCCACCTCCTCATTTTTTTTCACCCCAACCAAGGTCCCTACTGCATTTGTCGCGACTCGATCCTTAGCGAGCTGTAACCGTGCCGTCGCTTGTGGATTTTCCTGTGATCGCGCGTACGCCTGAATCCCCGCAAAAATCCATTCGGCTACCTGCTGCCGATACTCCTCCGTACGCAATAAGCCCGCCTCACGTGGGTTCGACATAAATCCTCCTTCGACCAGAACCGAGGGCGAGTTGGCTAATCTTAACACCTTGAACCGCGCCCGCTTAACCCCTCGATCTGAGGGCGCATTACTTTTCGCCAAAACCGCTGACCGATGGATCGCCTGAGTCAGTAGAAAGTTATGATGATCATATCCGTTCCCTGGCCATATCTGATCTTCATCTCCCACCAATGACCCTCCCGAAGATGTCGAAGGCGCGAACTGCGGCGAAAGACTGTAGGTCTCCCATCCCTCAGAAGATCGACTTGAATCCTCGTTGAAATGAATACTTACGAAAATATACCCAGGGTGGTCATCCGCCAACTTCGAGCGGTCTGCATGGTCCACATAGCGATCCTTAGTGCGAGTCAGCACCCAAGGAATTCCCGCTTTGTCTAGACAACGGACGAGGCGTTTCGCCACATCGAAGTTCGCCGTTTTCTCACTCAACCCCCGTGCCGCCCGCGTGCCCTCATCTCCACCCCCGTGCCCAGGATCGATCACTACCCCCTGCAAGGGTCGCCTCGGAATCTCCCCATTCGGTCGCAGAAGCGGATCGAAAGTCTTTACCAGATCCACACGGGGAATCAGAACAACCTCACTCTCTTTCCGCACCGAATGACTCAACCAGTACCGCGCCCCTTTCCAGCGCATCTCACGACTATCCAGCGTCAGTTGCAAGGTTCCTCCCGCCGAGCTCAGCTCAAAGGGGCGCCTGCCTTCAATCTCCTGCGGAACCTTAAAGCCGTAAAATTTGGCGAAGGAATCCAAGGAAACATAATCCACCCTCCCTACCCGCACCACCTCCCATGTTTCCACCGCCCACGCAGTTACCAGAAGACCAAGAATGACCAAGCCCCACCGAATCACGATTTTCTCCTGCAGGGACGATGATCAATTAACCGAATCTTTCCAAGATAGACCGCCGCATAAAGCTGGCCCTCCACCACCTCCGCGTACTCCAAGCGCAATCCAGGCAAACCCCGTAATAAGAACTTCAGCTTCGCCACCGACCGACCCGCCCCAGCTTGGCTCGCTTCTCGCACCGCTTTCACCCATCCACCCGCCAACCTTCTTTCCAATGGCGAGAGTCGAAGATTTCTGGAACTCATCGGCAATCCATCTTTTTCTCGAATCGTAGGAAGCTGCACAATTCGTACCGCACAAAAAAGATCCCGAACCATCCTTTCGATCACCTCACACTGCTGTTTATCTTTCTCCCCAAACACGGCCACCTGCGGTTGCACAATTCCAAACAACTTCATCACCACCGTCGCCACCCCACGAAAATGACCCGCCCTCTTGGCCCCACATCGCCCCCGCGATCGGTCAATCTCCTCCACCCAGGTAGAAGCATCCTCGGCATACAAACTTTTCGGCCGAAAAAGCACATCCGCCCCCGCTTCTTTCGCCCGCAGAACGTCCGCCGCCCCTCGCTGGGGATACTGCCTATAATCCGCTCGCGAGGTGAACTGCGTCGGATTGACATAGGCACTCACCACCACTCGATCTGCTAACTTCCCTGCCCGCCGAATCAACGCCACATGCCCATCATGCAAAGCCCCCATCGTCGGAACCAAAGCCACTGTCTGCCCCCGCCTCCGCCATGCGCGGGAGGCCTTTTGCATTTCCGCGGTTTTTGTCATAATCTTCACGAACCTCAATCCTACAAAATGTCTACCTACCTCCACAACCTCTTCGCTCAAAGAATCGGCGGTCCAGGCTACGGCCTCAAGGAAGCCCCAATCTATAAATTCGAGCGCATTAAGCGCGCCAAACGCGCCGCCAGTGCCGCCCACCCAGATAAGGAACTCCTCGATTTCGGCGTCGGCGAGCCCGATTCCATGGCCGACCCCAAGGTCGTCGCCAACCTCGCCCACGAAGCGGCCCTACCCGCCAACCGCGGCTACGCCGACAATGGCGGCCCGCGCCTTCGTACCGCTGCCGCCCACTACCTAAAAGAGGTCTTCGGTGTCACCGCTAATCCCGAGACCGAAATCATGCACTCCATCGGGAGTAAAGCCGCCCTCTCCATCCTTCCCGCCGCCCTTATCGATCCAGGCGATGTCGTCCTCATGACTAGCCCCGGCTACCCCGTCTTTGGAACCCACGCCACCTACTACGGCGGAGTCGTCCACCCCCTTCTTCTCACCCCAGAAAATAAGTATCTCCCGCGCCTCGATACCATTCCGCGCCCTATTCTCGATAAAGCGAAGGTTCTTGTTCTCAACTACCCCAATAACCCCACTGGTGCCTCCGCCACCCCTGAGTTTTTTCGAGAAGTCGTCGCTTTCGCCCAACGCGAAGAACTCATCGTCCTCCACGACGCCGCCTACACCTCCCTTATTTTTGAAGGAAAACCGCTCAGCTTCCTCTCCATCCCAGGAGCCAAGGAGGTCGGCCTAGAACTTCACACCACCAGCAAGGCCTTCAATATGACAGGTTGGCGTTGCGGGTTCGTCGTCGGCCATCCACTCCTCATCCAAGCCTACGCCGATGTCAAAGATAACACCGATTCAGGTCAGTTCCTCGCCATCCAACACGCCTCTGCCACCGCTTTCGAAAACCCTCAAATCACTCGCGAAACCTCTGCTAAATATAATCGGCGAATGGATGCGATAGTTAAGATTCTCCGTACCGCCGGGTTTTCCGCCCAAAAACCAGCTGGCTCCTTCTTTCTCTACACCCAAGCCCCAAAAACAGCCCAAGGAAGTCGCTCCCATACTTTCGCCAACGGAGAGGCTTTCTCTCAATGGCTCATCGAAGAACAGCTCGTTTCCACCGTCCCGTGGGACGAGGCAGGTGCCAACGTTCGCTTCAGCGTTACCTTTGCTGCAAAAAATCAATCGGACGAAGACCGCATTCTCGCCGAGCTCGCCACCCGCCTCCAACCCTACCGCTTCACCTTCTAATTCGGATTACGGACCAGGATCCTTTTCGTCATCCCCAGAAATCTTATCCTTGATCGCTAAGATCTGCGGAAGCACGACCAAAGCACTCAGCAGGGTAAAGATCACCCCTAAGCTCATCACCAGGCCCAAAGAAACCAACCCGCGATACTCCCCCACCAGCATCGAACCGAAACCAAACAAGGTGGTCAGCGCGGAAAGAACCACCGCCTTGCCCGTACTCGATTCAAAAATACGAATCTTCCCCTCCTCCCGATAACGGTCCATCACATACACCCCATAGGCCACTCCGATTCCCAGAATCATCGGCAAAGTCACAATATTCGCTGGATCCAACTTAATTTTAAAGAAACCCAAAGCACCAAAAAGCCACAGCACTCCAAGGGCTAAAGGGAGCAGGGTGAGCAGAACATCCTCGATCCGACGAAACAGGAGGAAAATCAGCACGAGAATCACCCCACCCGCATAAAACGACGCCTGGATATAACTTTTCATCAAAAGATCAATATACTCCAAGTTCATCACCGGCGTGCCCGTCACCTCAGGCGCCACCCGCTGCACCTGCCCAACAAACTCCTCATTCGGCTTTCGCTCCCATACATCCACCGCTGGCTCCACTTCCAAAAGAACTTTCCCACCTTTCGAAAGATAGCGCTCCTTCAATTGCGGGGGCAGATCCTGCACCGTCAAAGCCCGATCCCCTCGTTGCGTCTTCAGCCAACCCAGATTTTGCGTGATCGATCCAACTAACTTCACCTGATGCCGATCCAACCTCTGCTTCGCCTCATCCAGATTCAGCTTGTCCAACGCCGCCACCGCCCGCTCCAAAGGAGGAATCATCTTCTCAAACGTTGTCACCGCCTGCCTCGCTCGACCCGAAAGCCCGATATACTGTTTAGCCTGCTTGGCCCCTTCTTGCGAAGATTCCAAGAGGAACTCCAAATCTTTCTTCGCCTTTGGCACATCCACCGATTGCCCCGTGCCCGTACCCAATGTGATCTCTCCCGCCACATGGGCAATCCGATTCACCTCATCCATCCGCTTCTGCTGATCCCGCGGCACCAGATCCCCCAGAGTACGCACCTTGCTCACCGTGGAAAGTTCACGCAGCTGATCAGCCAACTCGTCCGCCTGGTCTACCGTGTTCGCCATCACCACCCCATAAATCAAAGATCCTTTCCCGGTGTCCAAAAGCTCCCGAGTCAACCGAACCGATTCCATCTTCGGATTCTGCAAATGGAGAAGATTATGATCAAAAGTCACCTCTCGACATTTCACCCAAGCAAATGCACTAAAACCCGCCGCCGCCAGCAAGACCAGATACGGATGAAACGTCAGTCTCCGATCAAGGCTCTCCCCATATCCAAATCGTAGCATAGTGCCCACCTGCACCTTCCCATCCCGATCCCGCCAAAGGAGGAGCGCGGGTAAAATTGAAAGGCTCGCCAAAAGCGCCAAAATAACCCCCGTTCCCGCAATCCAACCCAGCTCGGTCAAGCCCGTGAAATCATTAAAACACATCGCGTAAAATGCCGCCGCCGTCGTTCCCCCACCCGCCAAGAGAGCCTTGCCCGTTGTCGTTAGAGTGATTTCGACCGCCTCGGCCGAAGTTTTTCCACGGGACATCTCTTCCTCATACCTTCCTAAGAACTGAATCCCGAAATCAATTCCCAGCCCAAGAATCATCACAATGAAGGCCTGCGAAATGATATTCAGGTGCCCAATCGTCACCGTGGTCACTCCCAAGGAAATCACCACGCTGGCCAGGAGCGCCACTAAAGCTAGGAACGGTCGCGAAAACTCTCCATAGGCAAAAAAGAACATCACCGCGATCAAGACCAGAGTGATCAGCGTAGCCAACTTCATGTCGTCCTCGCTCTGCCTCAGCTCGTCATCCAGCAAGACAGGTTCCCCCGTCACACCGATACTCACCTTGGCATAGAGCGGTCGTGTTTCCTTTACCATTTGCCGCACCCGCTTAATCACCCCCGTATACGGCGTTGCACTTTTCTCCTCCTCCACCGACGGTCGCAGAAGCATCAAAATTGTTTTTCCATCTTCTCCCAAACTCAAATACTCATTCTTCAATAAATCGCTCTCAAACTCGGAAAGCTCTCCCAATTTCCCTTTTTCCAACACATTCACAGGGGTCTCCAGATCTTTCGCCAACCCCTTTAAATTTCGCACGAACTCCTCGATAAATGGAATGAACTCCTGCCAGTTCGAGGACTTCCGCAGGTACGGATCGTTAAACTTGGCTGAAGCCTCTGCCAAAATGCCATTCAGATTCAGCGCCTGCTTATTTCCTTTGACCAACGCCGCCAACTCCTCCATCTGCCGCCGAATCCCCGTCAGTTGCTCCTCATCCGCCAAAAGCAAAAGACGATCCGCCATCGGAGAGAAATCGTGCCGATAATAAACACGATCTAGCCCCTTCTCCGTTTTTAATCGCTCGGCCAACGCATTGGCCGCCGCCCGGCTCGCCTTCAGATCATCACTCTTCAGGACGACAACGATTTCATCCCGCACATCAAACTCATTCATGTAAGCCAAATACTTTTTAAAGACGGGCGAATCTTTGCGAATCAGATCGAGGGTGTTATTCCGAATGACCAACCGCGCCCCCGCCATCGCCCCCCCCGCCACCACTAGAAGAAGCGTGGCCCACAACACCCGCGCACGATGCCCAACTACCAACCGCGCCCAACGATGGAGCAAGGCATCCCCCCAGCCTTGCCCCTGATCTTTACTCTCCTGCCCCATGAAAAATTATCCCGCGGAGCGAGCCTGCTCCTTCTTTCGTTCCCACTCCTCTCGGATACCTCGGATATCACGAGACAACTCATCTTGTAAAATACTCGCCTCCTCGCCCGCCCCTACCATCTTCGCTCCGACAATCTTTGCCCCAAGAAAGGTTTCCCTCTCCGCCACCTTCGCTCGATACGTAGAGTCAATATCGGCTAAAGCCTTCTTTTGTTTGTCCGTTAGCTTTCTTTCGGGTTCCGTTGTTGCTAACCGCTCCATCGCAAGCTCATACGCCGTCTTCATTAACCTAGTACCCTAAAAAACTCTGCCCCCTGCGTCCATCGTATTGTCAGGGGTCCCGCTTGCTCCACCCCACCCCGATAGACTAGCATCTTCGATGGATTTCGCTTCTCTCGGACTTTCCTCCTCTGTTCTTCAAGCCGTCGTCGACCTCGGATACAAGGAGCCCACCCCCATCCAAGCCCAAGCCATCCCCGTCGCCCTTTCAGGAAAAGACATCATTGGCTCGGCCCAAACTGGAACAGGCAAAACCGCCGCCTTCGCCCTTCCTATTCTCCAACACCTCGGCAAGCCAGGCTCCATGCGTGCCCTCATTCTTGAACCCACCCGCGAACTTGCCGACCAAGTCGCCGCCGCCCTCGAAGTTTTCGCCAAACACACTGGCCTCCGTATCGGCCTGATCTACGGCGGCGTCGGTTACGGAGCCCAACGCGAACAAATCAAGCGGGGCATCGATATCCTTGTCGCTACCCCTGGCCGCTTACTCGACCTCGTCGGCCAAGGAGACCTCAACTTCGGCCATCTCACCCACCTCGTCCTCGATGAAGTCGATCGCATGCTCGATATGGGTTTCCTCCCCGACGTCAAACGCATCGTCTCTCTCTGCCCCGAGAAACGTCAAACCCTCTTTTTCTCTGCCACCATCCCCCCCGAAATCGAACGACTCACCCAGTGGGCCCTCAAAGAACCTGTCACCATCGAGATCGGTCTGCGCCAATCCGCGGCCGAAACCGTCACCCACGCCCTCTATCCCGTCGCCGCCGATCAAAAACACGAGCTCCTTCTCGGTTTGCTGGAAAAAACCCACTACGAAAGTGTCATCGTATTTTGTCGCACCCGCATGGGCTCCGATCGCGTCGCAGGTAGCCTATCCAACCTCCCTCACCCCGTCGGCGTTCTTCATTCCGACCGCTCCCAGGCAGAACGCACCGAAGCCCTCACTGGATTCCGCTCAGGAAAATATCCCATCCTCGTCGCCACCGACATCGCTGCTCGTGGTCTTGATATCGCAGGGATTACCCACGTGATTAATTACGACGTCCCCCAGCACCCAGAAGATTATGTTCACCGCATCGGCCGAACCGGTCGCGCCGCGAAGGAAGGGGATGCTTTTACCCTCTTCGTCGCAGAGGAGCTACCCCACGTCGAAGCCATTGAACGCATGCTCGGCCAGAAACTACCTCGCACAAAACTGGAAAACTTCCCCTACCGTTTCACCGCACTTTTCGAAGAAGGTCACACTGTGGCCCAAACCCGAATGCGCGGAATTCGCACCGTCCGTGGCTACACCTTTGGCGCTCGCCGCCGCTAATCATCTACTGGCGTCGGGGCTCTTGTCGGGCCTTAATCCCTTTCCCCTCCTCCTCAAAACCCTAGTATCCCTTCTATGTCCGCACCTAAGATTTCCCCCACCTCGACGCCCCTAATCTTTACCGGCGGGCTCGCCGAAACCAACGCCTACCTTCTAAACCTCCAAGGGCACCTTCTCGCCATCGATGCCCCCGAAGGTTTTCTCAACTTCCTCAAAACAAAAAATCTTAAGCCTCACTCCCTCCTTCTTACCCACGGCCACTGGGACCATATCTGGGACGCCGCCGCCATCGCAGAGTGGGCTACTTGCCCCGTCTATTATCATCCCGACACCGCCTTTCTCTGTCTCCAACCCGACTCCATGCTCACTTTCGGCCTCCCCCAAAAAATCCAACCCGTCCACGCCACCCAACTCCTCGAGGAAAAAACTCCTCCCCCGCCCGCTTGGCCCCAAGCCAAACTTCTCCACGTTCCTGGGCACTGCCCAGGTAGCCTCTGCCTCTACCTCCCACAAACTCACCAACTTTTCGGCGGAGACGTCCTCTTTGCCGACGGCGTCGGCCGCTGGGACCTGCCCGGAGGAAGTCGAGACCTCCTCATCACAGGCATTCAGAAAAAAATTCTCCCTCTCCCACCACAAACTACTGTTTATCCTGGCCATGGCCCCACCACCACCGTCGGTCGCGAAGCCTCCTCCAACCCCTTTTTACAAAACTAGCCCCGACTCCACGTCCTCCATCTTTCTAAAAGAGCCCGCGCAGCTCCTTTCTTAATAGTTTCGCCTGCCAACTTGCGCCCCTCCTCCCAATCTTTTCCCATCCCCGCTAACCAAAGCAGCGCCCCCGCGTTCCACCCCACCGACCCCCGCACCGCCCGTGCCCCATCCCCCGCCAGCACCGCAGAGATGCGGACCGCACTCTCTTCCGCTCGAGGAGCTTCCAAATCCAAGGAAGAGCCCCACTCACCAGGCGCCAATTCCTCCGTCAGATCAAATTTTTTTCCACCCTTTTTCCCCACCAACCGATTCCGCCCCAAGGGCGATAGCTCACCCAAGGGCGCCCCCTTCTCATCTTCCCCATAAACAATCGCATACGATTCCACCGCTAACCTCTCCAGCGCTTCCGCCAAGATAGCCATATCCTCCTCACGGAAAACCCCGACCAACCGAACTTCAGGTTTCGCAGGATTCACTAACGGTCCCAAAAAATGAAACGCCGTTCGCTTTCCCTGCGCTGATAAAATCTTCCTCGCACCCGCCACCCCAGCAAAAGCTGGATGAAAATCTGGAGCATAGAGAAAAGCACATCCCACCTCACCCAGACAGCTGGCCAACTCTCCCGCATCCCTTGCGCTCTTCACCCCCAGCGCACTCAAAGCATCTGCACTCCCACTGGGTCGAGTGATCCCCCGATTCCCATGTTTCGCTACAGGCAAACCCGCCGCCGCCGCCACCAACGCTGCCGCTGTAGATATATTCACGATCGGTCTCCCCCCTCCCCCCGTCCCACAACAGTCTGCCAATCCCTTCCCCCCCCACCTCCCCGTCAACCCCGCCGGCTTCGCCCGACCTAAAAAAGCCCGCGCCATCCCCGCGAGCTCCGCACCCGTCTCCCCCTTCTCCGCCCAAGCCAATAGAAAATCCGCCTTCTCCCCATCCCCAACCCCCTCGTCCGCTAAAATAGCCACCAACTCCTCCGCCGCCCCACCGCTCAACTCCCGACCCTCCCGACAATGCATTGTCGCCCGAGCCAAGGCGGTCGATCCGACCACTTCACAACTCATCCGATCCCCGACTCCTTCGGCAGAAACTCCTGAAACCTCAGCTTATCGATCGATTTCATATACGCCTCCATCGGCGAAACCCGCCCCGCCTTCAAATGCCCATCAATCGCATCATCCATTAACTGCATCCCCTCCGCCTTCCCCGTTTTTAAAACATCGTTCAACTTCATCGTGGCCCCTTCCCGGATAATTGAAGCCACCGCATTATTTCCCACGAGAATCTCGTTCACCGCCAACCGCCCTCCACCATCGGAACGCTTCAACAAAAGCTGAGCGCATACCGCACGAAGAGAATTCGCCAACATCGTTCGAATCTGCTCCTGCTGATTACTTGGAAAGGCATCGATAATTCGATCCACCGTCTTGCGCGCGTTGTTCGTATGCAACGTGCCGAAAACCAACAATCCCGTCTCCGCCGCCGTCAAGGCCAAGGCAATCGTCTCCAAGTCCCGCATTTCCCCCACCAAAACCACGTCCGCATCCTCCCGCAACGCCGCCTTCAGTCCCGTCGCAAAACTTGGCGTCTCGTTCGGCACCTCCCTCTGCGTAATGACCGATTTCTTGTTCGGATGCACGAACTCAATCGGCTCTTCAATCGTCACAATATGCCGCGAGTAATTGGTGTTAATCGAATCCACCACCGCCGCTAACGTCGTCGACTTTCCCGAACCAGTCGGACCCGTCACTAAAACCAGACCCGATTTATAGTTCCCGAAACTTTCAATCACTGGCGGCACCCCTAACTCCTTCAAAGTCTTAATCTTTGTCGGAATAATTCGAAAAACCGCCCCGTAGCCGTGCAACTGCTTATAATAGTTACACCGAAAACGACTCGCCTCGTCCATCTCATAGGCAAAATCCAAGTCGCCCACCTCAGTAAACTTGCGCCATGCAGGGGGAGAGCAGATTGGCTGTAAAAGCTGGATGATCGATTCTCTCGTTAAAGGTGTCTCCTGAATCGCCACGACCTCTCCGTGCCTCCGAATTTTCGCGGGTTGACCTTCCAGTAAATGCAAATCACTCCCCCCTTTTTCCACTAAAACCGAGAAGAGTTCGTCAATCGGGTGGTTCATTAGAGTCCCGCTGCCAATCCTGTGGCAAAGGCCTTCTTGTTTTCTGCACGCCGATAGGCCTCTTCCCCTGAAATAATTCCTTTATCCAAATGCTCCTGCAAACTGTCGTCCATTAGCTTCATCCCCAACTTCTTTCCTGTCTGCATCACTCCAGGCAACATAAAGGTCTTCGCTTCACGAATTAAATTACCCACCGCCGGATTATTCACCAGCACCTCCAAAGCCAAGACCCGCCCGTTCCCATCCTTACGCGGAATCAACTGCTGACAAACAATCCCTCGCAACGATTCACTGACCATCGTCCGAATCTGGGACTGCTGCTCCACCGGAAACACATCCAGCAACCGATCCAAAGTCCGCGCCGCTGTACTCGTATGTAACGTTCCCAAAACTAAGTGACCCGTCTCCGACGCACTGATCGCCAAAGAGATCGTCTCCAAATCCCGCATCTCTCCTACCATGATCACATCTGGATCTTCCCGCAACGCCGCCCGTAACGCGCTCGAAAAACTAGCCGAATTGGCCCCAATTTCCCGCTGGGAAACTTGACAACCCGAGGGCGTAAAAACGTATTCAATTGGATCTTCCAAAGTAATGATGTGGTCCTTTCTCTCTCGGTTAATGTGATCGACCATCGAGGCCAAAGTCGTCGACTTCCCACTGCCAACCGCTCCCGTTACCAAAACCAGACCATTGTGATACCTCGTTAAGGTTTTGAGAACGGGCGGCAGCCCCAGCTCGTCCATCGTCCGAATCTTGTTCGAAATTACACGGAAGACCGATTCCCACCCGCGCCGCTGCCGGACCACACTCGTTCGGAATCGAGCCAACCCCTCCGCTTCATAACAAAAATCAAACGACCCATGTTCCTCCACTGTTCGAGTCTGTTTCGGTAGTAAAAATGAGCGCCCCAACTGCTCTGTCTCCTCCTTACTCAAATGCCGCGCCCCTGGTCCCTCCAACGGGGCGAGTTGACCATGAATCCGTACCAAAGCTGGTGCATCAGGCCCCAAATGGAGGTCGCTCGCCCCCATCTCCACCGCCCGCTCAAGATAAGCTCGTACCACACTGCTATCTTGAACTTCCGCACCACCCCCCGCCTGCTCAATCAGACTTCGTAACATTTCGATATGCTCCGATGGCAGCAATTGCTGCTCCTCCATCAAATCTAAAGCCGCCACCTTCGGGTTGGCCGTAGTGACTACCCGGACCTGCTCGGCCTGCTCGGCCGTCATCCAGCCCTGCTCCAGACTTGTCGTCAGAACATAATCGTTATACGAGGCGCTCATTTTGTACTTCCGAAAGCATCCCCTGCTTCTTCGGGCAGATCAATCGCAACCAACTCTTTCCTCTGCCTCGCCCACGATTCTGTGGATAACTTCCCCCTATGACCAAGGATCAAGTCATCGTTGCCCTCCGGGAAATCGGCACCATTCTCGAGCTCCAAGGAGAAAACCCCTTCAAATGTCGCGCCTACCTCAACGCGGCCCGCACCCTCGAGACATCCCCCACCGATCTTACCGAACTTGTTCGCACCAACCGCCTCGGCGAACTCCCCGGAATCGGAGATGCCCTCCGCGATAAAATCACCACCCTCGTCACCACAGGAAAACTCCCCTACCTCGAAGAACTCCGCGCCTCTATCCCCTCAGGCCTCCTCTCCCTTCTCGAACTCCCCGGGCTGGGCCCAAAGAAACTTCGGCTCTTACGCGACCAACTCAACATCGAATCCATCGAATCACTCTCCGCCGCTTGCTCCGATGGGAGGCTCGCTGCCATTGCAGGCCTTGGCGAAAAAACCGCCACCAACCTCCTCGAAGCTATCGCACGCCGAGCCACCTACCAAAAGTTCCATCGCCTCGGCGATGCCCTGCCCGTCGCTCAAGCTCTTCTCTCCCACCTCCGCCAATGCCCAGAAGTCAAAAATGCGGAAATCGCCGGCAGCCTTCGTCGAGGCAAAGAAATTGTCAAAGATCTGGATTTCATCGCCACTTCCACTCAACCCAAGAAAGTCATGCACGCCTTCGTCACCGCCCCCTCTGTAGAAAAGATTGTCGCCCAAGGCGAAACCAAATCTAGCGTCATCCTTGCGGGTGGCATTCCCTGCGACCTCCGCGTCATTCCCCCCGAGGCTTGGGCTACCGCCCTAGCCCACTTCACCGGCTCCAAAGAGCACAATATTGCTCTCCGCCAACGAGCCATCGATCAAGGTCTTCACCTTAGCGAATGGGGCCTCTTTAAGGGAAAATCGAAGACTCCCCTCAAACTCAAAGAAGAGAAAGATCTCCACCGCGCCCTTGGCCTCGCTTTTATTCCCCCCGAACTTCGCGAAGACAGCGGAGAAGTTGCCGCCGCCGAAAAAGACCAACTGCCCGACCTCCTAACCCGTGCCGAGCTTCGTGGCTGCCTCCACAATCACACCATCGCCAGCGATGGTCAGGACACTCTCGAAGCTATGGCCCAAGCTGCTGCCAAACTTGGACTCGAATGGCTCGGAATCGCCGACCACTCGAAATCTTCATTTCAAGCTCGCGGTCTCACCGAAGAAAAGCTCCTCGACCAACTGAAAGAGATTCGCGCACTCAATTTGAAAAAACCCAAGTGCACCCTCCTCGCCGGCACCGAGTGCGATATCCTCAAAGGCGGAAAACTCGATTTTCCCGACGATCTCTTATCTCAGCTCGACTACGTCATTGCCTCCGTCCATTCAGGATTCACTTCCGACGAAAACGAGATGACCGATCGCATCATTCGCGCCATGGAGAACGAACACGTCAGCTGCCTGGGCCACGCTACTGGCCGCCTCCTACTCGAAAGGGAACCCTACGCCCTCAACATCCCTAAAATCCTCGAGGCCGCCGCCGCCACAGGCACTTGGATCGAGCTCAACGCCAACCCATGGCGGCTCGATCTCGATTGGCGCTGGTGGCACAAAGCCCGCGATCTCGGAGTTCTCTGCTCGATTAACCCCGACGCCCATAAAACTTCTCACCTTCGCTACCTCGATCTTGGCGTCACTCTCGCCCGTAAAGGCTGGCTCCGCGCCCAAGACGTCGTTAACACCCGCACCTTAGCCCAACTTCAAAAACTCCTAAAATAATGGGGTTCGTCCCCTTTTCTGGGCCCCTCCGCAGATAAGGCTTGGCCTCACCTCTTATTTAGCTGAATTTAAATCCAACCCGATGGCCTCACGAAAAAAAGATAGCTGGGGCTCCTCCCTTGGAGTCATTCTTGCCGTCACGGGTAGCGCAGTCGGCCTAGGCAACTTCCTCCGCTTCCCTGGGCTCGCTGCCAAATATGATGGAGCCGCCTTCCTTATCCCCTACTTTCTCGCTCTCTTTTTTCTCGGCCTCCCCATCGCTTGGTCAGAATGGGCCATGGGCCGTTTCGGCGGACAACAAGGCTACAACTCTTGCCCTGGAATTTTCCGCTCCATCTGGAAAAATCGTCTCGCCCCCTACTTCGGCGTTCTCGGCCTCATCGTTCCCGTCGTCATCTACATGTACT